>CAYSTQ010000295.1:0-2351 GCA_964433855.1 uncultured Thermoproteales archaeon | reverse complement strand
CCCGGGGGTGTTCCTAGTTGACCGGTTTTATAAAGAGATTTTCCTTGTCTAATTGTTTTCTGATAACGCTTTTTCTCCTGTTTCCCCCTCTTCCTGTTTATGCTGCTCCGCTCACGATAGTTTTCGACCGTGGAACTTATTCTCCGGGCGACTTGGTGAGGATCAGCGTCTCGTACACCCCTTTCATGGTTGTGTCTTTGGAGGTGCGTGATCCCTACGGCAATCTTATGTTCGTGGATGAGGGACGGACTGGTGTAGACGGGGTTGCCGTTTTCACGTTTAGGCTTGGCGAGGAGTGGCCTGAGGGGGTCTATAAGGTTTACGCTGCGTCGGGCGGGGCTAAGGCGGTCTCCGAGTTCAAAGTTGGGAGAGGGGAGGTTTTCTCTGAGGTGCGGGTGCGGGTTGTGGATTGGAGCGGCCGTCCGCTTCGTGGTGCTGTGCTGCAGGTTGGGGGGAGGGGTGTGCAGGTTGATGGTGAGACGACTGTTTTTGTGCCGCGTAACGGTTCTCCGGCCTCAGTATTCTACATGGGTGTGGAGGTGTTTAACGGTACTGTTGCCCCAGAGGGTGAGGCCGTGCTGCGTTGCCGGGTTTATCGGTTGGAGGTTAGGCTTAGGGACTGGCTTGGGTTGCCGTTGGCTGACACCAGGGTTACGCTGCGGTCTAAGGTGGGCGTGTTGGAGGCTGTGACCGATATGTGGGGTGTGGCCGTGTTTGAGCAGGTTGCCCCCGGGACGTATACGGTGCAGGCGTCGGGTATAGCTACCACCGTGGAGGTGGTTGACGGCGACGTGTCGGCTACGTTGACCACCCCGTTGTCGACGCCGGGCATCATGGTTTTAACAGCGCTTGCCGCCGCAGCTGCCGTGGCCGTGCTATACGTGCTTCACCGTAAGGGGATAATAGAGATAGAGATCGTTTACGAGGAGGAAGAAGGCGGGTCTGAGCGGCAGAATTGAGGAAAAGGACCTCCTCCTAACACCTCTAACAATTTATGTGTTTCCCTGCAAAGCTTTTAACAACGAAAAATGTGTGAAGCGTTTAGCCCCAAGGAAACCTGTATGCCCAAAAACGCCGTTAAAGACAACCCTTGAGAGGAGGTTTTCGTTAAAACAGATAAGCTCGTATTTACCTACGGTGTAGCCGCTGGCCAAACACTGGAGAAACATTGGAAGTAAATTTAAAAATTAATCCAATGAATACACCTTAAAAACCACTTTTCCCTCTGTTAAAGGTGACATTCTATCCCTACCTGAAATTCTTGAGAAACTAGGCTACAAAACTTTTTCGTAGCCAGGGGACGTGCTTGCGGAGGTGGGTGTGAAAGGAAGGTACCAGCTAGTATATAACGTGTACCCCTAGACGCCTGCATGAACAGATCGATATAGCTGTAAACATGCTCAATGAGTACAGAGGAGCTTTATACATATTCACGTTAACGACCTTCATCAGCCAAACCCAACTGTAACCCTTCTGAAGTGTCAGTGTTTATCTTTATATGGTCTAGCTATTATATGACCTTCTCCATCCAAGAAGCCGGCTATGTAACTCCAGTTCATAAAAATTTAGAAAATAAGAGCTATATAATCTTTATTCTAAATGAGTTGGGTCGAAGACGAGCTCCTCGGCGGGCGTTGTCTCCTCACGCCTGCTCCTGAACTCTATGGCCTGTCCCATGTCTTAACCTCTATCAGAGCCTTAACCTTACTCTCGAACGCCGATGAGTCGAATTTTCTGCATCTTTTAAGTGAGAGTATATGGTATCGTTCCCAGACCCAAGCTTTCTCGTGTAGCTGGTCGATTTGCTTGGCTAGCTCTCTAACGTTGCCGTATCCGAGGCCGTATCTGCCCCGGTCAACTATATCCGTCCACGTGCCCCCGCTTTTATGCACTATTACTGGGCAGCCGAGAGCCATGCCTTCCACCACCGCTATGCCGAAGTGTTCGCCTCTACAGGCGTGTACGAACACCCTCGATGACGACGCGATCTCTATCAGTCTCTCTCTGGGGGCGTTAGCGTAGACCTCGACCTTAACATTCTTCTTCTTCGCCAGGGCTAGAACGCTCTTCAGGTAAGACATCTTCGAGGGGACGAGTCCCCCGATTATCCTGAGCGGCGGCTTGGAGTCTGTCTTTGATATCGCCACCACCACGTCCTCGTAACGCTTCTCCGGGCTTATTCGGCCAACCATAGCCACTCCTTCACGGTCGTCGAACCCTTTTTCTGAGAAAGGCAGAAGCTGACTCACTAATACCGGGGGATGAATCACCACCGCATCCCTTCCCCAGAGCTCTCTTATCATGTCCCTTATGAACCCAGAGTTGCAAGCCACTATATCGGCGTATTTGAA
>CAYSTQ010000294.1:0-2368 GCA_964433855.1 uncultured Thermoproteales archaeon | reverse complement strand
GCCCTGTAGATCCTCAGCTGACAGTTTTAAGCATCTACTCGCCCAGCGGGCTCACAGGTCTAGCCGTGAACTACGCTAACCACGTAGACGTAGTGGGTGGAGACCTCATATCCCCCGATTATCCCGGGCTACTGGCCTCCATGGTTAAAAAGTTCGAGGGAGGAGATGTAGTGACCCTGTTTTTGAACGGTGCCTTCGGCGACGTGAACCACATAGATGTGGCGAACCCGTGGCAGCTAAGCGGAGCAGCGGAGGCCTTGAGGATAGCGGGCATACTTGCAGGCGAAGTCTTCAAAACCATTAGGAAGTCTAGGGCGGTTAAGCTCGTGCCCCTGGAGGCGGCCAGGTCGAGGCTTAAACTTCCAGTAAGGAAGCCGTCAAGAGAGGCTGTTGAGGCTGCCCGCGAGGCCCTGGCCAGGGGAGGTTTAAGCGTGAGAGAGGAGGTCTACGCCAGGGAGCTACTGGCGCTCAGCAGAATGGGAGACTACGTTGACGCCGAGATCCAGGCTTTACGGCTCGGTGAGCTGGTGCTGATAGGCCTGCCCGGCGAGCCTTTCTGTGAGCACGGCCTCAGGCTTAAGGCCGTCTCCCCGTTCAACTACACGATGGTGGTCGGCTTAGCCAACGGATACCTAGGCTATATCCCAACGGTTAAGGCGTTCCAGGAGGGGGGCTACGAGGTGAGGCTTGCCAGGCACACGAAGCTTGCCCCCGAGGCCGTGATAAGGATGATGACAGGGGCGGAGAAACTCCTAGGTCAGCTGGGATCTTAGTTATGTAGCCGGGGGTGCAAACCCGTCATATTGATGCATAGTCTAGCACGCTGCGCCGGTAACTAGGTAGGTGTCGCTGGAAAGACGGTCTACTATTAAATGGCCTTTTATCAGTCTTTGATTTCTATGATCACTGGCGTCGGCAGCTCTAGATACGTTACGTATGTTTCTCCGTCGAGACTATATATGACCTTGACCGTATCCACCATGTAAACTCCTTTAGCTCTGGCTATGAAGCCAAGGGTTGCCCAGGCTAGATTCCCCTTTGCTGGCAGTGCAGGCTGTATAACGTCTGTTATAACCTGGAAAGCTCCCGTTATGTTCACAAGAATGTTCTTTATCCTCGCTTCGGCCTCCATGACTCTGAGGGTGAGCCTCAGATTGATCTGGTCGCCGGGTTTGACAGCCAGCTTGACCGGGCTAGCGTTGACCACCTTGTAGGCACCATTCCTCCTAGCGTATTCCTTCGGCGGGCTGCACCTCAGCACTATGTCTGTTGCGAAGCGGTGTTTGAGGCTGAGCCCGGGGTATTCTAGGTCTATGGTCACTCCTGTTATCCGCCAGCTACCGTATTTAGTGAAAACTATTTTTGCCCAGACGGTTTTTTCTTCTCCTGGATTCAGGCTGAAGCTCCTATTTAAAAGCTGAATCGTGACGCCACCCGGGTCTGATAAGGTTAAATATATATCTTTGATGAATACCGGTAAGGGACCCCTGTTCCTAAAGGCCAGAATTGAATCCATGCGAGAAGACAGCCCCAGTCCTTCTGAAACAGTCACGCTTTCAAACACGCCTGTACCGCCTACTAGCTCCAAGCGTGGAACTGACAGATAATAGATAGTTAGAAAAGCAGAGATTAGTATTGTCGCTAAAAAAGCCTTTTTAAATAAGGAGACTCTCGAGCCCATCCCTGCAATCACCTATCAATCATATGGTTGATTCCATTAGTTTCGCAGATAGCTTAAGATACTTTTACAAATAATTATATTTAAAAGAGTCGATATATATTTCTAAAAAAGGAAAATATATAAATGTAAAGTTACAGGCACGTTAGAAAGAGACGAAAAAAGAATAGCTAAAGAAAATTAAAAATGAAATTTAGTAGTCATTTCGTAATGCTTACGTAAGAAAAGTTAAAGCTTATAAGCGATCAGAAATTTCAACTGCGAAAAAGACTAATAAGAGTTTTGATCAGCCCACCACCCATTTTCGCCTTAATAACACGGTTACAAACGTCGGGAGACCTGGCTTTAATTAACCGTTTTAACTTGTATAAGTATTGGCTAGCTCCATTTTAACTTTTAACAAAATAAAACATGCTTTAAATATGTTTTAACTAAAAAGGCATGTCATGGGCTCCGGATATGTGCCCGAAGTCTTGGACTACTGTCCCAGGTGCAGGAACTGGACTATGAGGCAGGTTAGACCCGGCCGGTATCACGTTAAATGCGGGCGGTGCGACCTCGACGGTACACTATGTTGAAACCCGACTTGTAGAGCCTCACGTCCCCCTTCTCAAGCCTCTCCCCGACCGTGTCAGCCAGCTCCTTCAGGTCGTCGAAGCCCTCTATCTCCTTAACGGCTTTCACCATGTT
>CAYSTQ010000293.1:1238-2407 GCA_964433855.1 uncultured Thermoproteales archaeon | reverse complement strand
ATAGAGGAGACGTTAAATAAGTTAAATAGTTTAAAGGAAGAGCTGCATAAGCTTGAAGATAAAGTTGATGAGATAGAGAGAAAGGGTGTTATACACGTACCTCTTATGCGCTTTTACTTTGGAAAGGAGAAGGGAGAGTGGATTAATTACTGGAATCCTTACCACTATATACCTAGCACTCCTATTTCCTATACATTAGTAATTAAGACAGAACCAGGACTTGTTAGGGGCGTCTATGGAGGGTTAGTTATTGGAGAGGGGCGATACGAAAACGGAACAATCGTTGAAATAAGGGTTCCCGAAGTTATCTATCCTGATAATTGTTCACGTTTTGTATTGGAGAAATTATCAGTTAACGGTGGAAACCAGTCGTACAGTTGCCCATCCATTCATATACAAATATATGCTCATACTTCAGTTGTTGCTACATATAAGCTTCAATACAAACTATCGGTACACTCTCAATATGGAACTGTAAATGGTGGAGGCTGGTATGACGTTTTTTCAATAGCTAAGGTGGCTGTTGAGCCGGATGAGACAGGCTTCTTAATAAAGAAGGTATTTAAGGGCTGGGTTGGAGACATCGAGTATTGGACTGACAGAAGCGAACCTTATAGAAATTCTACAATATATGTTCTAATGAATAGACCTAAAAGTGTCACCGCGATTTGGGAAACGGATCTAAGTCGGCTCTATATGGTTATAGCTTTTGCCGTCATAGTTAGTGGTATAACGGTTATTATATTCATAAAGAGACGCTTTCACAAGATAGTGCCTCAAAGGACTCTAGCTAACCCCTCTTTTACGAAAGACTGCAATTAAAATTTCCCAAACCCGGACTTTACTTAGATACTCCCTCGAAGCGATATCGATTGCTCGTCCAAATGGAACTTATGGAACCCCTCAGAACCCGCTTAATCTAGCGCAGCCTCCGAATAATAACAAACATAACCTCATCTAGAACGCCTACGGACGTAGCTAAGTCAGGATACCGCTTAAACAGATCAGCAGTCTGCTCTGCGTGCCTGAGCAATATACCCAAAATCCTTGTTCATAGTCACTATTATCTTTCCACGTTTAGTAGCGGTCTCAACAACTTCTTCGCCGGAAGCTCCTCTACGCTCCACTAATATTGATTGTACGCGATAGCCTCGCCTCCTTAGTTCGTG
>CAYSTQ010000293.1:0-1138 GCA_964433855.1 uncultured Thermoproteales archaeon | reverse complement strand
TCCTTAGTTCGTGATATACTTTTAATCCAATGTTTTCGTCGAGAAGGATTTTAAGTTCTTGCCTCAACTATTACCTCCTCTCTACCGAGAACCTTGGCTGAATAAAGCAGTGCTGCCCGGGTATCCTCCAGGCTTATATTGTAGTCCTCAGCTATTTCTTCAGGCTTCATACCAGCGGCTAAGAGTTCAAGTATCATGCCAACAGCAATCCTTGTTCCCTTAATTACCGGCTTCCCAGCCATAACCTTAGGGTCAACCACTATTCTTTTGAGTAACCCGTTCACTGCAACTACCCCACATACTATACCGTTATCATTTCATTAGCTACACAAAAACTTCTAAATAAGGCTCTCTATCTTTTAATCACACGGCGTGTGATGGTGAGACACGATCTGTTGGATACACTATCGAGAGGCGGCCCCTCCATGTCAGATAACGGACCTTTCCACAGTTTGTACACACAATAATTTATTCCAAATTTCTCTAGTTTTTTCTCAGCTTTCTAAGTATGCGTGATGCCTGCGAGGCAAGAATGTCGGCTAAATGTATCAAAAGTGTTTCGTAGGAGGGTATAACTGCATGTCTGGAGCACAGTGATGTCTTAACATCGACTGAGTTATCGGAGATCCCCGCCCAACCCCCCCGTCTCTCCAGCCCGTCTAACATGTCCTCCAAGTTGTGCTTAAGTCCTCTAACAAACAGTTTACCCCAAGTCCCCGAAATGGGGATAGGGGTAATGGGGTGAAGACCCGCCCTTAGGCTAAACCCCATTTAAACAGGGGAATATAGCCCTAAACCTCCCCGCACTAGCAAGAACCCTCGCCCCTTAAAGGGCGGGGAGGAGGTCAGAGTCATGCTTAAGCCTTAGAATTCTCTAATCCAGGAATAGAGGGCTTAACGGTCCTCTTCTAGGAGCTTAAAATATTCTTCTCTGGTAAGCCCAGCCTCAGTTATTATGATTTTTATGAGTCCTGGCTTAAGCTTCTTTCCGGGGTGTACTGGAACCACTATTCTGGTTCCTTCCTTATTTACCAGTATTACATGTGAGCCTCGTTGCCTTATAGGTTTAAACCCTACTTTACTGAGCAACTTGATGAGCTTATACGGGTCTATGGGTGTTATTCTAGGCAACGGCCTT
>CAYSTQ010000292.1:0-2415 GCA_964433855.1 uncultured Thermoproteales archaeon | reverse complement strand
AAATCATATAGCAACGAAACAAGAGACGCTGAGCAATGCTGTTAGAAGAAACGGTGTGGCGAGATACGTCTGCTTCACTGGTTTGGGATCACCTGAGAATTCCGTGTTTCCCTCTAGCATATAATCAGGTTTTTTAAGAAAAACTTAAATATACATAAGAAAATACATAAAATAGAAAAGATAGAATAAAGATGATTACTATGAGATATTCTAGGTTGTTAATATCCTCGATTTTAATAATAACATTATTTCTTATTATTCCAAGCATCACTACCTTAAACGGAGCTCCAAGAGAATATATAAAAAACATAAAAACCGGTAATGTTAAACATGTCAACAGACAGTGGATCTGCAGCGATGGAGCAGTTCTTAAGATAATACGGAATCCCGGACTTACCGCCAAGTTTAGGGAGCCAGATTTCCTAGTTTTCACCTACAAAAAATATCTTAAATACCTCGAAGAAGGGAAGCTTGGGCCGGTTAAAGGAAGGGTTCAAATAGTAACGTTAACGGGCAGATCCACAGATGGTCAACGAGAAGTTCTCGCCCTTGTGAAGCCAGAACTTACTAAGTTGCGCGTAAGTATTAGCGGCTCTCTCACTCCGGGAACATTCCATAAATACGGCCCATATACATCCTGCCTAGCCATCGAGGTCTCAGTAACATGGACGCCGAGCAATCAGATGCTCGGCATCGGTATAGTGGACGCCGAGACGGGAGAAGGATACGGCTACTGGTTCACCGGCGGCTCGGCACAGGTACAGTTCACAACCGACTGGACAAAAAGCTACTATATTTACATACTGAGTTATGAGAACAATACCGAAACCATCACCTATAGCGGAACGATAACACTCTATATATGGTAGTCGCTATATATATAGAGAGCCTATAGTCAAAAATTTTAAGGATGAAAGGTATGGCGCTGGCTGTTAGAGCCGTTAAGCTTAGGAAGGTTTACTCTGATGGGACTGTGGGGAATGATGAAGTAACCTTGGAGATTAAGGAGGGTGAATTCTTCTCCCTGCTAGGCCCCAACGAGGCGGGGAAGACGACCTTTGTCAGAATGGTCACCACCGAGCTGCTGCCGACATCCGGCGAGCTTACAGTGCTCGGCTACAACGTCCTGGAAGACCCCACGCCTATAAGAGAACGCATAGGGGTAGTGCCCCAGGGAGGATTCCCAGTTTTCGACCTGACGGTTTTCGACCACGTATACTATTTTACAAGGTTGAAAGGCTTGTCTAAGGGTGAAGCCAGGGAGAAGGCCTTAAAAGCCCTTGACGAGCTCGACCTTAAGGAGTACAGGAATAGGCCTGTAGCCAGCCTCCAGGCGGGTTGATGAAGAGAGTCCTCATAGCCACCGCTGTAGCCCATGAGCCAGAACTATTAGTGCTCGACGAACCTACCACGGGGCTTGACCCAGCCATACGTAGGAAGCTGTGGAACTACCTGGTTGAACTGAAGAGAAAGGGGACCACTATACTCATGACTACTCATTACGTTGAGGAGGCTGAAAGGCTTTCAGATAGAGTAGCCATAATAAACAGGGGAAAAGTGGTGTTATGCGATAATGTCGAGTCTCTAATCGTGAAAAGCGAATACCCCTACAGAGTAGTGCTGCGCACCAGAAACGATGGAGGCATCGATGAGATGCTTTACGAGGTTAAAAGGCTTGGTCTTAGCTACGAGGTGAGGTCTCCCAGCATAGTGGTTAAAATGAAGGATATCGACGAGGAAGTCATTATTGATCTGATTAGACTCGCTAAGAGTAAGAAAGCCTATATTTTCTTTTCCAGCACCTCACTAGAAGACGTATACCTGGATATCGTGGGGGGTCAGGGTGAGGCTGCCTAAGATAATCGAGGACACGGTAACCATAACCATTATTAAGACCAAGCCCTCAATCAAGAAGCCGCTTAACCTCCTCATCCTCTCCGCGTTCCCACTATCGTTCTATCTAGCGATATTCTGGTTAAGCGGCCTTAGGGATGTCGGCAGCGCATTCATCGGAACCACGACGTTAATGATCGCCTTCTCCAGTTTAACACTGGTTGCCCAGGGAATAAACAGTGAGAGGATGAGTAGGACGATCGTCTTATACGTGACATCGCCGATAAACCCCCTGTCCTACGGCCTGGGCGTCGCGTTGTCAAGCTTGGTAAAGAGCACGTTGACCACCTTACTTGTCGTGGCGATATACGCTTTACTGGCTGGAGACGCTGTGAAATTGATGGGGCCCGGGGCCATACTCTTCATCCCCATGCTTCTCTTAACATGGTATATATCCATGGTTAATGGGCTGCTTCTAGTGATGCTGTCGAGAAACTGGCAGAGGGTTAACATGGTGTCGTCGTTCCTGCCCTTCCTATACACGTTTCTGACGCCTGTCCACTATCCTCTTGAAAGACTACC
>CAYSTQ010000291.1:0-2484 GCA_964433855.1 uncultured Thermoproteales archaeon | reverse complement strand
CCTTAAACGCGTTTAAGTGGGCTGGAAGGGCTTTTAAGGATAAAGATTATGATACAGCTGTTCGTGAAGTAGAGTACGCAGTTCAGCTATATGTTAAGTCGATCATATATCGTGTGTTAGGCGAGGAAACTCGGGGACGTAACCTCCGTGAACTATTAGGGATACTAGTGTCAGCTCTAGTAGAGGCAGGTTTTGAAGAGGAGGCAAAAGAGCTTATGGAATATATTAGGAGGCATAGGCGAGAGCTGGTTGAATTAACCGAAGCTCATACGCGTGCTGTATATGGACTTGTTGAATATGGTAGAAGGGAGGCGGAAATACTGCTTAAAATAGCCAAAAATATTATCGATGCGCTTAGGGATTTAGAGGTGAAAGTATTTGGAGAAGAGGTATAGAAGTAGGCTTTTACTGTTACGTAATTGGAGAAGCATAATATATAATGTTGTAAAGGTTATAAAGGGGCTTTACCCCGAGGCTGAAGTTTACCTTATAGGCGGTGTAGCCGAGAATAGAATTACCGTAAACAGCGACGTCGATATAGCCGTGGTATTTAAATCAAATCTGAGTAGAAACGATCGAATTAATATTTTAACACGTATATGGGAATTAGTTGATAATATAGTACCTATGTACTACCCATTAGAAATACATATTCTTAACATTAATGAATTTACTAGACTAAAAGGAAGAAAAATAAAACTTACATAAGCACCTAGTGAAGGCTTCTGCATATGGGCTCGTTATCCCTAACACTTGAGCTTGCCAGTCTTGAAGTACATGTCAATTATTTATTTTTAGAACCATAATACTTTCCTGATTTTTGGATTAGAAAATACGGGCCTGAATTTCTAGTGCGCGTCTGCTGGGACTACGTTAGCTAGAGTTGACTAATAGTGCTAGGCTATTACAACTATGATAGAGCCTGTCTCAGCCTAGGCTGATCCTTAGACCTATGCTGGATCGTCTAGGCTAAAAACCAGAGTAAGAAACGCTTAACTTGGTAATGCCTAGATAAACAGAGCCAGGAATGTAACTATAAATAACGCGTTGAATCTAAGCAACCGCTTATGAGGCTGAGCCTTATAAAGTCTTTAAACTTTAGTATTGTCGATGGATAGGGAGTACGTAGTTAGGATAGTTGTCCCTAGGAGAGATCGGGTCAGGGTCTCGGGTGTAGTGGAGAGGCTGGAAAAGGAGGGGTTTCTGGTTAGACATAGGGTTGAAAGGCTTTTCGAGAACAGGCCGGATCTAGACTCGTTTGAATACGTATTCTTGATAGAGCTAAGCACCCTAGAGGTAAGAAGGCTTAGAGATGAACTTGGGAAAAAGCTTAGCGGCACAATAGGTTTCTTCCAGGTTTATCCAGCTAGCCGTTATTAATCCTTCTGTTGTACGCGTACACTATTATGTCTGCGGCCTCCTCATAGCTCCACTTAGACGTGTTCAACACGAGGTCGTATAGGTCGGCGTCGAGCCAGTCCCTCCTGTAAAGCTTCCTAACCAGGTTTTTACGCTCAGCATCGCTGAACTCAACCTCTGCCTCCGCCTCCTCTACCGGTAGCCTTCTTCTCTCGGCAACCATCCTAACCCTATCCTCTTTTTTAGCCCAGAGAAACACTTTAAGGTCTACTGGCAGGCTTAGCGCAAAGAGGCCTGATCTTCCCTCGACTATAACTTTTCCCTCATTGACGTAGTCCTCAACCATGCTTGCCACGGCTTCGTCTAGATGTATCTCCCCTGACTTGGCGGCGTCGGCTAGATCTCTGAAAGTCATCCCTCGCTCACTTGCTAGAACCCTGATTATCTTTTCGCTATTTATGTAGTCTATGCCTAGCTTCCTAGAGAGGATTTCCGCTACTTCAGTGCATCCTGCGCCCAGCATCCCTGTTACCACTATTACACATCTGCCGCCTGCCATCCCAGCGGCACCCCCTATACCCATAATAATGTGCCAAGGCTTAAATCCGCTTCGGAGTAAATATCTAGGGAGGTGGCTGAGTTGAGGGTTATAGGACATAGAGGGGCAGCCGCTAGATGCCCCGAGAACACGCTTGCATCATTACGTTACGCCCTGGAATGCGGTGTTGATGGTGTAGAGTTTGACGTTAGAGCCGCCGGTGACGGCCACCTAGTTTTGATGCATGATGCAAGCGTAGATAGGACCACTAATGGAAGCGGTTTACTCAGACACATGACCCTTAATGAGGTAAAGAGGTTATCAGCAGGAGGCGAGCCTATCCCTACACTTGACGAAGCCCTGGAGACGTTAAAGGATAGGGTTAAGGAGGTTTTTGTCGAGATAAAGGAGCCCGACATAGCGATCAAAGTATTAGAGACAGTTGAGACGGCTGGCATGCTTAAACAGGCTGTCTTCACATCGTTTTACCACTGGTGTTTAAGGGAGATAAAGGATCTGGAGCCGCGGGCTGAGACCTGCCCCATAGTTCCGTGTGAACCGGTAAGCGTGTATTGTATAGCTAGGTC
>CAYSTQ010000290.1:0-2500 GCA_964433855.1 uncultured Thermoproteales archaeon | reverse complement strand
TTACAGGAGAGGTTGAAAGAAGAGTTGTAGCACAGCTTTTGGCTCTAATGGACGGCTTGCAAAGCAGGGGGCAGGTTATAGTGATAGCCGCAACTAATAGGCCGGACGCCGTTGACCCTGCTTTAAGAAGGCCTGGCAGATTTGACAGAGAGATAGCCATAGGTGTGCCGGATAAAAGGGCTCGAAAGGAAATACTGCAGGTTCATACTAGGAATATGCCGCTGGCTGACGATGTCAATCTGGATGAGATAGCAGAGATTACGCATGGTTTTACGGGTGCTGACCTAGCGGCGCTTGCTAGAGAAGCAGCAATGCATGCCATTAGACGGTTCTTGCCGAAAATAGATTTAGAAAAAGAGGTTATACCTGCCGGTGTGCTAGAGGAGTTAAAGGTTACAAGAGATGATTTTATGAACGCTTTCAAGGAGATTCATCCATCAGCGTTAAGAGAGGTGTATGTTGAGGTCCCTGAGGTTAGTTGGAACGATATAGGCGGTCTTCAGAAGGTTAAACAGCAACTCATAGAGGCCGTTGAATGGCCTATCAAACACCCTGAATATTTTGAAGAGATGGGTATTGATCCACCACGGGGTATTCTGCTTTATGGCCCGCCTGGCTGCGGCAAAACACTGCTAGCGAAAGCAGTAGCAAACGAAAGTGAGGCCAACTTCATAGCGGTGAAAGGCCCGGAGATACTGAGTAAATGGGTTGGTGAGTCTGAAAGAGCCATCAGGGAAATATTTAGGAAGGCTAAAGAGGCGGCGCCATGTATTGTATTTTTTGATGAAATAGATGCTATAACGCCTCGGCGTGGGAGCAGGCATGACGCTGGAGTTACCGACCGAATAGTAAACCAGTTGTTGACCGAGATGGACGGTATAAGCCTCTTAAAGGGCGTGGTGGTAATAGCAGCGACTAATCGACCGGATATAGTGGATCCAGCTTTGCTTAGGCCTGGCAGGTTTGATAGAATAATATATGTTCCGCCACCAGACAAGGTGGCTAGGCTCGAGATATTTAAGGTGCATACTAGGCGGATGCCATTAGCGCCTGATGTGGATTTGGAGCAGTTAGCCGATAGGACTGAGGGATATACTGGAGCAGACATAGCTGCTGTATGTAGAGAGGCTGCTATCACAGCGCTTAGAGAAAGCGGTAAGCCTACAAAAGTCGCTATGAGGCATTTTGAGAAAGCCCTCTCAGCGATCCCGCCCAGTGTTACACCGGAGGACGCTAAAATGTATGAGAAAATAGCTGAGTCCTTAAAACGTATGGTTTCTTAATTTTTAAGATAAGTATTTATCTATCATCTATAATTTTTATAAAGTTCCACTAATAGCCCATCTAGGCTTTAAACCAAGACTTTTTATAATTTTTATTAGTCCCTCTTTTGTTACTCGACCATCTCTCCCTATAACTTCCTCCCGCAGTGGAACCACCACTTTTCCCTTGTAGACCCCTCCAGATCCAGATAGATAGAAAACATGAACAGCGAAAATCAATAGGTTGAGCTGTCTTGAAGTATAGTTGACTTCAAGCTTAGCCAGATCCTTTGAAGAAAGGTTTATTCTGGCAATTATACTGCGCCTTAATCTCTCAGGTGTTTCATCCATGGCATCAAGTACGTCGTTTAGAGTCAGCCCCTGTTCTTTTAGTAGGTTTTTCAAAGCTGTTCGTAACGGAATATACTCAAATTTTTCGGGAATGCGTGTCAACACAAGCCCCCTATAATTACTTCGGTGACAGTAAATGTTGTGACTCCATAGATTTAAGCGTTGGGAGACGCCGCGTCTCTTTATCAGTAGCTTCGTTTTCAGTCCATATTTTTAACGTTTTTTGTCAGCCAAGAATTAATAAACACTAAAGATATTAATGAATGCGCCAATACTCATGAAAATGTAAAGTGGAGTGATAGGTTTATGAGCGCTGTCTGTCCTGCGCTTTATCGCGACGAAAAAGGTAGATTCATATGTGAATATTCTGGTTCAGTAGTCGATCCAGCATTAATGCCATGCATGTCAGATTTTGCCTCATGTCCAATATTTATGCAGCACAAAGAAGAGGGAGAAGCTGCTGCCGCCGTAGAAAAAGAGACCCCTGAAGCCGCTGAAGTCGTTGTTGAAACTACTTATAAGACAGTTGAGCTACTTGACAGGCTTTCAGCTATAGAGAGCGAGATATTGAAACTTGATTCTTTCTGGTCTACCTATGAAAAGGAGGCTAATGAGACCCTAGATAAATGGTCTGAGATAAGAGAGGAGGTTCTTCTCAGGCTGTCAAGCATAGATCGTATGGTTCAAAGTCTACTAGATGAAGATAAGGAGCTAGATTCTTTAAGGAAGCTAGGGCTTATAGAGGAACCTATGTATCTTAAGGAGAAAGAAGAGATAAAAAGTAAATTGGATGCGCTGGAAGAGGAGAGAAAAAGGCTTGCAGAATATTTGGAGAGAATAGAGAAGGAGGCGGAGGCTCATTACCGCAGAGTTAGAGTTGTTGCAGC
>CAYSTQ010000289.1:0-2525 GCA_964433855.1 uncultured Thermoproteales archaeon | reverse complement strand
CCAAAATGTTCAAGGTTAAAGTAGTCTGGCCCGAACCAGCTGAGGAAGACGCTGTCCTAGCCGAGAAGCTTTTTACGTCTCCCGAGCTGGCGGCAAGGCTTCGATGCATCAGGGAAATTATCGAGACCTGCCGGAGCGCGCTCATCTTCACCAACACCAGGCCGACCGCTGAAATGTTAGCCAGCAGGTTCAGGCTCTGGGACGAGCGGATCCCCGTCTACGTACATCACGGTAGCCTTTCACAGAGCGAGCGAGTCAGGATTGAGAAAATGCTTAGAGAGGGAAGAATTAAAGGAGTTATCTGCACGTCTTCAATGGAGCTGGGGATAGATATAGGCCATGTGGACGTGGTTGTCCAATATAATTCGCCTAGGAGGTGAGAAGGCTTGTTCAGAGAGTTGGAAGATCGGGCCATGCCCTGGGAAGGGTCAGTAAAGGGGTGATAATAGTTGGGAACAGCGATGACGCGCTGGAAAGCATCGTACTTGTTAAACTGCTGGAGGCGGAGGAGGTTGAAGCCCCTGAGATCCCACGGAAACCCCTTGACGTCCTGGCGCACGAGCTGGTTGGGTACGCATTGGCTGAGAGAATCAGGCTGGATGAAGCATATAATGTGTTCAGTAAAGCAGACCCTTACAGGGATCTGAGTTTTGAGGAAGCCAGACGTGTTGTCGAGTTCCTTGAAACCATAGGCCTTCTCAGGTTGACCGCTGACAACAGGCTAGTCCCTGCTAGCCGCCGGACATTCGACTACTTCTTCGGTGTACTGTCGATGATACCCGAGGTTAAACAATATTATGTGGTGGAGAGAGAGGGCGGCGATGCCATAGGGGTTTTAGACGACTACTTTGTTTCTGAATACTGTGAAGTTGGGGCTCGATTCATCATGGGTGGAAGACCGTGGGAGGTTGAATCCCTCACCGAGGACACAGTATATGTTAGGCTAGTTGACGACTTCGGAAGCGCTGTACCCAGCTGGGTTGGTGAGGAGATACCCGTTCCCTTCAAGGTCGCGCAAGAGGTGGGAAGGATAAGGCGGAGAGCCGAGGAGATCTTCAGAGAGGGGGTTAAACTTGCTGAGGCCGCCGACATAATTTCTAAGGAGTACGGAGTGAAAGCCCAGCTAGTTGAGAAAGCCCTTAGAAGCATATATGAAGGGGTTAAGCTAGGAATCCCTGCTCCCTCCGACAGAAGAATGGTTGTAGAGGATGCAGGCGACTTCATAGTGGTTCACGCCCACTTCGGCAATAGGGTTAACAGAGCCCTAGGAAAGTATTTAGCATATAGACTGACCAGGCTATTCGGAGCTCCCGTCTACGTTTCAGAGAAACCTTACAGGATAGTGATAAGGGCGCCATCAGTCACATCCGAGGAGGTCGCCGAGTTGCTCTTGGCAACGTCGCCCGAGGAATTCAGGGCGCAGGTTAGCCTAGCCGTAGAACAGAGTAGAGGGTTCCGCTGGCGGCTCCAGCAGGTCGCAAGGCGCATGGGGGTTGTGGAGCCTAATGTTAGGCTTAGAAAAGGAGAAGTTGAAATACTTGTCTCCTCCTTAAAGGACACGCCCGTCTACGAGGAGGCTTTAAACGAGGCTCTGCGCCGAGACCTCGACGTCGACAAAGCGGCTGAAATCATCACTAGAATAAATAAAGGCGAGATAGAAGTGGTGCCTGCCCGAGGCCCTAGCCCGCTTACACTTGAACATATTAAAGTGTTAAGGGAGGGGCTGGAGCCCATGTCTCCTGAGAAAAGGGAGCTTCTCTCCCTGATATCGTTTAAGTCACGACTATTACAGTCCTTCGTCTCGTTTTGCTGTCTAGACTGCGGAGCCGTCTTCGAACACCCTGTTAGCGAAGTCAATGAGGACACTGGGTGCCCATACTGTGAATCGTTTCACCTGGCTTTCGACATGATTCCAGAGGAGGAGATGGCTAAGCTAGCTAGGAGATGCCTGAAATCGAGAAAGGGAAGAGGATGCCGTGGCTTTAAGCTAAGCGCAAAACTATACAGTAGATATAGAGAATACGCAGTGTTGGCTAGAGTCGCCGGATTAAGCTTTAACGAGGCGGCGAAATTCCTAAAGGAGACGGACAAACTTGACCGCACGGCCTTCTTTAGGCAACTCTGGCTTAAGCACCGGGAAAAGATCAGGCGTAAAGCTTCAGGCACTAGCTGAGAAGCTGTTAAGCTTGTTCATCCATCTCTAGCAATTTATTGAGGTCTATTTCGACCTTAGACCTCCAGCCGATTACTATCAGATCTCCTTCCTCCTTTAGGTATCCTAGCCTTATCAGCCTGTCAAAAACGTAGCTTAGCCGGGGATAGGGAAATTTAGATTTTAAAACGCTAAATAGCTCGTTTCTATTCGCCTTTCCGCCTCTTGAAAGTAGGTAGAGAAGAGAGGCTGAAAGCATCGCCAGATCATCTATCCTCCAGCCTGACGACTTAGCCTCGTCGACACTTACAGGCCCCTTCATGAGCACCAGGAAAAGGGCTCTACGCAGCTCTCTAGGCTCTTTGTCTAAGCT
>CAYSTQ010000288.1:0-2532 GCA_964433855.1 uncultured Thermoproteales archaeon | reverse complement strand
GGCCGTACAGTGCCAGCCGAGCCAGCCTCTGACCCCGCAGAAAGGCATCCATGAACGTCAGAGAGACGGAGACAGCGCCCGCCGTGGCAACGACAGCTAACGCCTCCCTCAAAACCCCCCGCCCAACCCTCCCAGCTATAACCATCCCCTTGACAAGAGCCAGCGAGACGCCGTAAAGCACCAGGAAGATAAAGGCGTCCAGGGGAGAAAGAGGACTCACCCATGTAAGCAGGCAGAGCACCAAAGGCGCGAAGAAGGCGGACGTGTTCACGATCATAACCTTATCCGCCATCTTCTCCACCTCCCTCCTCGTCCGGCTCACCACCTCCTCCCTAACCAGGCCAGGATACTCCCTAAGCAGGGAGGCATCGGAGAAATCCATCCTCACCAGGTTCCTCAAGAAAACCTTGAACTCGCCGCTGCTCCCCGGAAAACCGTCAACCGCCCTCTCCAGGGCGGCGGCTATCCGGCCCCCGTTCCTAGCCTCATGGAGAACACGGCGCCCAAGACCCCTGGTAGCCTCCATGGACGCCATACGGCCGACAACCCTGGCCAGATTCCCCCTGTACAGCCTCATCAGCGACAGCAGCTCGACCTCCGTCAACGCCTCGCGCAGACACCTGCCCAGCACGCTATACTCTCCTTCCCCAGCCGACGTTTTCAACCACCTCTAAACCCTCCGCTAGAACAGGCCTCGAGAAAGCCCTAGCCACGTCCTCAACCCCAACCCTCCCCGACGCCGCCAGGTCCCGAAGCATCCTCCTGTAAGCCAGCCTCTCACCCTCCAGCCTCTCAAACGACACCCCTAGATCCGCCGCCAACCGCCTGAGAAACGGAGACGAGGAGAGAGGCTCCACCGGAGCCAGGCCTGCCCCCGGAGCCCTCCTGTAAAGAGTGACAAAGCCCTCCGGCCTCCCCCCGTCCAGCTCAGCTATCTGCGCCACATACCTAAGCTCCCTAGCCCCCAAAGCCCTCCTCGTGAGAACCACAAGGTTCAGCGTGCCGTAAACCACGTCCCTCGGTATCCCGTATGTGTCCACAACCCTGTGGAGGAACTGACGCACCCCGTCCGCGTGGCACGTCTGGATGCACTTAAGCCCCGCCACCATGGCGTTGAAAGCCGCCTCGAAATGCTCCCTGTCCTGAAGCTCCCCGAGAACCACGTAGTCAGGCTTCCTGTGGAGAAGCTTCACTATCTCCTCGCTCTTAGTCCTAAGCCTCACCCTCGACTCCACGGCGTCAACCTGAAGCCTCACCTGATGCCTCCCCAGGGAAAGCTGAGACACCGACTCGACGACGTCCTCAACATATATCTTCCTCAGCCCAGCCGGGAGACACAGATCCACGGCGTTCAGAAGCGTCGTCTTACCGCTCCCCGGCTCCCCCACTATAGCTATATTCGCCCTATGCCTCGCATAGAGCAGAAGCGTTGCCGCCGCGTCAAGGCTTATAAACCCCTGCTCCACCAGCTCAGGCAGCGTAAAGGCGCGAACCCTGTACTTCCTAACATCTATAGCTGGGCCGTCAACCGTCAACGGCGGCACGTCTATCGAAACCCTAACCCTAAACCGTTTACCCCTAATATCGGCCTTAAGCGACGGAACCTTCTCGCTCAGCTGACTCCCCGTCTCAAGCACGACATGGGTTATGAAAGCGTCCACCTCCCCGGGCCCAGGCCTCACGTTCGTAGTACACCGCCCATGCTTAACATGGTCAACGTACACCCGGGTGCCCGGGGCATCCAGGTAGAACTCCGTGAGCTCGTCGTCAAGCAGAAACGGCATAAACCGGAGCAGGCCGGTGGACTTATACGCCGCTATCCTCGAGATACAGCCAGCATATCTCTCAAGCTCCGGCGCCAAGCCGCCCAACACCCTGCGCGCCACGCGCGCCCGCTCATCCAGCACATCGTCAAGCCTATCGCCGAGATCCGACCCGTAGGGGCCCATCCGCCTAACACGCCGCGAGACAAGCGTCGACGCCGTCCTAACCACGGCGGCCGCCTCAGCATACGTCACACGATAGCCCAGCCCGCCGCCATCCCCCTCAAAAACCCTTACAGAGAAAACATCCACTTTGTAGGCGTCCACCATGGCTACGCCGGACCCAGCCGGGGGACGCCACTCCACGCGCCTAGCGGTGAAACCGGCCTCCAAACGGCCGAGAGCAGCCTCCAAGGCTTTCAGAGCAGCCTTATAACGCTTCTTAGCACGCCTCCCACACCCCTTAAGTCTAACCCCCTTAAACACGCGTAGAGTCCTCCAGGCATTTCCACCGAAGCCATCCCCGAAAGCCTCCGCGAGCACCTGCGCAGCAGCCTCCAGACCCAAATGCCTAGCTAGAGCCTCCCTCACAGCCGCCAGCGAGCCGGCTACCGGAGCCACCAGCCCAGCCACAGTCTCAGGGGGAACCCTGACGTAGAGCTCCCTGTTAAAAAACTCTATCTCCCTCAACCCCCTGGGAGGGCTGAACGAGAGGACGTACGCCGCCTCAAGCACCAGACCTGCCAGATCCTTAGGGCTCCCCTTTAAA
>CAYSTQ010000287.1:0-2543 GCA_964433855.1 uncultured Thermoproteales archaeon | reverse complement strand
AGGAAGAGGAGAGGAAGGATAGGAAGGTTAACCTGGGCCTCATACTGTTGCTGCTAGGTATACTGGCCGCCGCCCTCATGATACTGCCCGGCATAATGGGCGGCATGATGCCGCCGATGGGCCAGGGGGTGAGACCGTGATAGGCGTGGCGGCAGGGCTGGCCGTGTTCTTTCTCATGCTCGGGACCATGCATAGGCGCGACGGAAGCCTGTGTGTGAAGCCGCTGCTCCTGCTCACCGTGCTCCTATACGTAGTCGCCTACTTCTTCCTAGACTTCATGCCTCCCATAGGCTTCAGCCGATTTACCGCCGCTGTTACCATTACCCTATTCACTCTACCTCTGTCACCGCCAGTCGCATATGTAGCGGGCTGGATCCTGGAAGATAGATCTGCGAGGAAAAAAGCGGGGGTCTCCCCGCAATTGCGGAAAGAAATCCTGCCTAGAATCCCGAGAGGAAGGAAGAGGATGGAAGAGGAGGTGGGGGAGAGAGGTGCCCGTAAACCCGTTCTCATCCTCCGGCTCTGAGTACTATATCGACAAGGTGAACTGGCCCAGGGTTATCACGGAGCATCTATGCCGCCTGGCCGACTACAGGGATATCGCGGATTTAAACGAGAGGCTCTGGATGATAGTCTGCATGCTGTATCCGCCGCACAGGAAGGAGGCTTTAGCCAGGTTCAAAGAGTATTTCAAGCGTGAGGCGGCTAGGGCCATGGCCGAGCTTGACAATAAGCGTAGGGGGCTGCTGCTCGCAACCGAGGAGGAGCGGAGCCAGTTGGAGATGGAGAGGCAGATGGAGATATTGAAGGCGGAGAACAGAAGCCTGATAATGACCATTATAGATACGCTATGGGAAAACAACGTTGTCCCCCGTGAGCTTAAAGAGCTTCTAGTGGTGGAGGACTAATGGAGCTGCCTAAAGGCCATATTTTCAGGATTCTTAAGCTTCCAGACGAGAAGATCCGGGAGATGCGTGAACACCATAAGATCTACTTTAGGCATGTCGGCGTCTTTGGGCCGCCGGAAACCGGTAAAACGACATGGGTTAAATCCCTTGCGGCGGTTATAGAGAAAATATGTGAGGAGCAAGGTATAGATTTTATTTGTTTCAGGGCTATGAGGCTGGAGGACATATTCGCATATCTTGATGACGAGCCTTTGCTGAGGGAGCAGTATGTCGTCTGCTTTATTGACGATGCCGAGGCGATGAACCCCTCAGGGAACAGGAAGGAGAACAGGTTGGCCACTACCGATCACGATCTTATCAGGCATGAACTGGCAAGGCGGGGCCTGCGGCAGGGCGTGATAACCGTTGTCTACGCCACGCAACGATTTCGTAACCTGGCCCCCGCCCTCAGGGTGGCGGACGCCTTGGCTTTCAAGGGTATAAACAGGCTGGATCCTTACGAGGCTGGTTATCTTGAGAAGGTGGTGGGCGGGCGGGGAGTACATTATCTTTCCCGCTTAATGTGGAGGATAAGGATGTGGGACGAGGACGCTAAAAGCGAGGCTTTCGTCAGGTTCCTCAACGGATACTACTATGTTCAGAGGCTATATCCGCCAAGGGAGCCGCAGAGCTTCGTTGACCTATGGAGCCTTAGCCTAGAGATGAGGCGGGCGAGCTCCAATATCGGGAGGGAGGCCGCGGTGTATAGTAGCTTGGCGGAGATGCTGGAGGCGGGCTGCTACGATATCTATCATGGCCGCTACACGGATTACGTCTGTATAACAAAGCTTTGGCTGAGGAAATACGGGCTTGATCTAAACCTTGTCCGGCTGGCGGAGATGCTGGGCGACATGGCTAAGTACCGGACCGTGTCCATGTATGGCAGGCGAGTGATGGCCGTCCTGTTCCCCGTGTCGAAAGTTGGGGAGGCAGCGGCTAGACTGAAAGGCTGGAATAAGAGGAGGAAAGCTGAGGTAGTCGTATAATCATCTTATCTTCCTTTTGAACCATAATATTAGCTCCGCCGCCCATTCTTCTGGTGTTAAAGAAGCCTAGAGGTGAGCATGATGGGGGTATTCGGAAGGATAAGGAGAGCTGCGGGGAAGGTCTACCGCGTCATGGTGAAGGGCGTTAAAGGCGCCATAGGGCTGCTCCAGATAGCTCTCGGCGCAGTAGTGCTAATAGTCAGCACCGTGATCGGCTTCTACGTGGTAACCCAGATAGACCAGAGCATAACCATTGACCAGACTAGCGCATGGTATCAGCCCTACACGCAGTTCATCTCCATGATGCAGAACGTCTTCATCTTCGTAGGCATAGCCGCCCTCGTCAGCGTCGTCGGCTACGTCATAGCCACCCTGATGGGCCTCACCGGCAGGCAGTGACCCCGCTAAACCCTCTTCCATCCCTCTTTAAAACCCGTGTTTTTTCGAGGTGTTGTGTTTGGCCAGAAGAAGGAGAAAGAAAGGAGGTATCGAGATAAGGCACCCGGGGAGCCTCAAACGGCTAGGATACAGCCCATATCACAAGGCTAGGGCCAGGCATTCCGCGCTCGGCAAGGCTGTTAAGCGGTACGGCTACGCGGCCACTATGAAG
>CAYSTQ010000286.1:0-2564 GCA_964433855.1 uncultured Thermoproteales archaeon | reverse complement strand
ATTTCTGTTGGTGTAGGCGAGTATAAAATAGCATGTGGAGACTCGGGTTTGTCTACCTGGGGCTTGGGCTCATGTGTAGCGATTATAATTTACGACTCTGCCGCGAGAATAGGCGGGCTGGCGCACGCCCTTCTTCCCGAGCCGCGTGACGGAGCTCGCTGGAGCGCTAAATATGCCTCAATAGCTGTGAAACTCATTGTTCGGAGGATGACGGCGGTCGGTGCTAGTAGGGAATCCTTAGAGGCTGTTCTTGTAGGCGGCGCCAATATTATTCCTAAGCTTACGATAAACACCGGGATGCGTAATGTAGACGCTGCTAAGAGGGCTCTTAAAGAGCTGGGGGTTAAACTGGTAGGTGAGGATGTGGGGGGTAGTAGGGGTAGGAATGTTGTTTTTATGGTTTCTGAGGGGGTTGTGCTCGTGTCTTACACTAGTGCTAGATTGTTTGGTGGTGGGTTATGATAAACGCTGAGAAACTACTGGTGAACGTTGTTAAAAGACGGCTTGTCTCGATTTATGGCGTGGATCTTTCCTACTATAAGGATGATTTTTTAAGAAGAAGAATTCGTGCTAGGATGGTTTCGTTGAAGATCTCTAATCCATGGCGTTATGTTAGACTTCTCGAGGAGAGCCCGGAGGAGGTACGTAATCTGCTCGATAATGTGTCTATAAATGTTTCTAGGTTTATGCGTGATGCGCATGTCTGGAGTGTGGTCATGAACAGCGTATTCAGGGTTCTTGTGAGTCAGAAAATGGATGGGGGAACTATTAGGATTTGGAGCGCTGGTTGTTCACATGGTGAGGAGCCTTACACTGTAGCAATTCTTCTTTCGGAAATGGTGGAGAAGGCCGGGTTTAAACCGAATATCAGGGTATATGCTACGGATATAGATTTGGACGCTTTGCAGAAGGCTAGGGAGGGCGTATACAGGAGGGAGGACCTTAGGGAATTGGGGGTTTATCGGCTACTTAAATTTTTTACCCATTTGGGTAATGGTCTTTACAGGGTTAATGAAGAGGTTAAACAACTGGTTGTTTTTAAGCGGCACGATCTTTTGAAAGATCGGTATTTCAGGGATTTAGACGCTATTTTCTGTAGAAATGTTCTAATTTATTTTAACAAGGAGGCTCAGAAAAGGGTGCTTTACGGGTTTTCTAAGGCGTTACGGCCTGGTGGATTCCTTATCCTGGGCGCTACCGAAAGTATGCCTAGTGAGTTCCTAGACGTGTTCAAACCCGTGAGCCTGCGTGCCCGGGTATACAGATTGGTCATGTAATAGTAGTGTTAAACTGCTTTTTAACATGGTGTTGTTTATCTAAGTTTTTTCACGTAATTGAAAATATGCGGATGGGAAGTGGGATCCTTCAGGGCTTATGGCCACGGATAGAGAAACTGAGGGCTATAGATGAAGTCATAGATTTTTCCAGGTCTGTTATACAGCTCAGACTGTTTATATGTTTGGGTCTTTCCAGGAATGGGGTTACGGTGGACGCGCTTGTCGACACTTTAGGTGAGCGTAGGAAGGCTATCACTGACGCTATTAGGAAAATGAGGTTGAAAGGACTTGTAGCGACGAATGAACATGGTGTGGTCACCTTGACAGACCGGGGAAAGATATACTTTTCTATGCTTGAAGACGTTTTATCTGTTGATAATGGACGGCAGAGAATTAGGCTATGTACTGACTCATCGGCTCTTAACATTGAGACTATGGCTAGAACACTCGTGGTTTCAAAATATCTGCTTGCTGCTGTGTTGAAACTAGGATCATCGCGTAACCGCCAGGCACCGATTAGGAAACTGGCGAAGGTGATGGGGCTTAGCCAGGACAGGGCTCGGTCATATTTGGATATGTATGTACCAGTAATATTTTATAAAGTCAGAAACCGGACTTTTAGGCTTAGCTCGCTGCGGACTAGAAACGAGACCTTCTATGGGCTCACTTTTACAGGGTTTAAACTTTATAAAAGGCTTTGCAATTATATCCGTGCTTGATTCGTAATTAGTTTATTGCTGGGCTAGATTCGATTTTTATTCCGTAGTATATACTTTTATTTTTTTGCGTCTTTCTTTGGCTTTTTTGGTCAGCGCGGCTAGCGTTTTTAATTCTTCATTTAGCTCTAACATCAGCTTTGCTAATTCACTTGTTGCTTCATTTAACTTTTGAACCTCTTTCTGGGCATTGACTGCTTTTTTCTTTCTTTTTCGTTTTTTTGGTTTAACGGTTTCTTTGGTTTCTGTTTTTTCCTTCTTTTTTTCTTCTTTTTCTTGGCTTGTTTTTTCAGATGGTTGACGGGGTACATTCTTAACCTTTATTGTTTGAGATGTATCAGCCTCGCTTGCAGCGGCTTCGTTGATTTTATTGGGAGGTATTAGTGGTTGGAGAGACTGTTCTTCGCTTCCTGGAGATGAAGAGGGGGGGAGAGGAGCTGTTACAGGTGTGGGTTGCAAACTCATAGATTGTAATTCTATTAGGTTCCTATTTGAAAGAATATTCTTTAAATTGTTTATTGTTTCGTTTATCTCAACATCATATATGACTAGCGCTGTAAGTGTTATTACT
>CAYSTQ010000285.1:2239-2582 GCA_964433855.1 uncultured Thermoproteales archaeon | reverse complement strand
GAGGGATGGAGGGGTTAGAGGGGTCAACAGTGAGCCTGTAGCCAACCTCCTGACTGGCGTGGTCGTGTTTGACTACAAGATAATTTACTCGGAGAGAAACGGCTCCGACATGAGGTTCTTCGTGATAGCCCTGGACTCGTCGAAGAAGGAGGTTGGGAGGAAAGGCTTTGTCTTTCCTAGGGAGCATGTGGGCGACGGCCACTGGCACACCGCGGTCTTCCGCTTTTCGTTTAGGGAGCTGAAAGGCAAGGCGGCCTATGTGCTGTGTGCACCCCGTCTCAACGAGGCGACGCCTATGACCGGTAGGGCGGCCCTGCTGATAGACAACGTTAGGCTTTACAGA
>CAYSTQ010000285.1:0-2229 GCA_964433855.1 uncultured Thermoproteales archaeon | reverse complement strand
CCCCGCGGCTGTCCTTAAAGCCTTCGCCCCCTCCAAGAACGTTGTGGCCGTCGGCGAGGAGAACAGGATTGTGCTTAAACTGGAGAATCCGAGCGACCTGCCGTTAACGGGGCTAAAGATACGGTTTGAAGCCTGGCACAGCGGCGTCGTCGAGGGTTCCGGGGAGAAAAACGTTGATATAGGTCCTGGATCGGTTACGGGAGTTAGATGGGGTTTTACCCCCTCCGGCCCAGGGCTTTACACGTTTAAGGCTACGGTTTCGCTTGACGGCGAGATTCTAGGCGTATACGCGGCTTCGTTCGCCGTTTTAAAGACTCCTCCATCTAGTTTTCTAAGTGATGAAGAGGTTAGACGCTTGCCCGCCGCCGTCTCCAAGAACCTAGCGCTGGTGTTTCCCCGTCTGGAGGAGGGGTATTTACTGGCGCTGGTCTACGGGTGGAGCAGTGGTGGATGGGAGCTTGTTGGGACGATGGCGCCCCTGGCTAGAGTAGTATATATCGGCCCGGGCAACCGGACTGTTTTAAGAGACGTGGTCTTCAAGGAGCTTGTATTAGAAGGGTTGGCTAGGCTTAAGGCCCAGTTTGTCGATGAAGACGGAGTTACGTGGAAGATAGACCTATCCTTTTCGAGCCGTAATGGATGGCTTAAGGCCTCTTACAGCCTAGCTGTGGACGGCATTAGGCAGTTGCTAAAGTTTCAGGGGCCTAGGCTGTGCGCGGGCGACCTGTCGTACGGCTCAGCTAAGAGCCTTGCCTTGCTGCCGGGCCTGGAGTACCTGTTGAGCGGCGAGAACTCTTCAAGTCCGGAGTTCACAGGGGAGGCTTACCGCTACCGCGTGGTCCCACACCCGTATAAGGTGACCACGCCCTTCGCCAGTGTGACTCATGGGAATGGAACCCTTATATTCGCCTGGGACCCGCTTCAGCGCTGGGACGGGTTTAACATGTACCCCTCGGTTAAATTCGTCTCGCCCAACTGGCTGGAGGAGCAGGATGACCATGTCGTCGAGCTCTTCATACCGAGCATACCGGGCTGGGTTGAGGAAGGGGGCGAAATAGCCTCCACGCCCTATATGCTTAATGACACAATTCGGTTAAACCTGACCGCATACATTACTTATGTGGCGGCTAGCGATGTCGACGGGATATACAGGGTATACCTTAGTTTCGCCGGAGGGATTCCGGAACCTCAACAGCCCTCGGTCTCGATTGATAAGGCTATGCAAATCATGGTTAAAGGGTTGCTGGGGTATGGCTGGCGCGGCTCAGGGTGGCAGGCGTGGACCCCCGGCCCAGTGGTCGCCGACCCTAGGCCAGCCGTTGAGGCCATGGTCGCGGCCGCCTCGCTTGAGCTGGAGAACCTTAGCAGAAGGATCTGGTATATAATTGACGAGGTTCATCGGCTGCGCAACCTCGGGAAGGCGACGAGTGTAGATACGGACTCTCTAGTGTTCGGCTTCTATACACGTGGTGCTGAGCGGCTGGTCGGCGAGCCCTACAGGAATTTTATAAAATGGTTGTTAAGCAGCCAGGAGGATGATGGTTCATGGAGGTTTAAGCCTAGGCGAAAGGAGCAGGAGAACCTGGGCCGTAAAGGGGATACTGCCGTCGGGATATGTATGGAGAAACTTGTGCATATAGCGTTCTACTACAGGTTGACCGGGGACGAAGAGGTGTACAGCCGCCTTGTAAAGGGGCTGAACTACACCAGGAGGTTTACGCGGCCCGAGGGGGCTCAGACATGGGAGGTACCGCTTCACGCTCCAGATATTTATGCCTCTGCTCTGGCCGTACAGGCTTACGTAGACATGTACGAAGCTACTGGTGACCGGGGGTACCTGGCTGAGGCCGTTAAATGGGCCTACCGCGGTCTTCCCTTCATATACCTCTGGCGGGCGCATGACAGGGAGATCATGCTCTACGCTACTATCCCGGTTTTCGCCTCCTCGTTCTACAGGCATCCTTGGTTCGGTAGAGCTGTCCAGTGGAACGGCCTTGCCTACGCATACTCGCTTCAACGGCTAGCTAAGCATGATGACAGTCTGCCTTGGGACGTTATAGCTAGGGGCATACTGTATTCGGCGATCGACCAGATGCTTAAATCGCCCGTATACGGATATTACCCAGATTCCTACGACATAGTTGAGGATCATCCCAATCCGGCATGGATAAATCCAGAGCTTATTCTTAGGAACGTGCTTATGCTAAAGGACTACGACTTATATCTACA
>CAYSTQ010000284.1:0-2594 GCA_964433855.1 uncultured Thermoproteales archaeon | reverse complement strand
GAAAAGCTGGTTTCCACCCCAGATATCCGGCATGCCAGCCAGCTTCCCAGACGTCTTCTCACTCAAGCCAGCCACCTCCGCGTTTCAGCCGATCAGCTTCAAGACCTCCCTTACTTTAACATGATACCTGTCGACCTCGACCCCGTCAACCCGCCCTCTACCCTCCGGAATAACTATTGCAACCCTGTTTCCGCCGGGTCTAAGCAGGCTCTCAGGAACGTAGTAGCTTCTCTGAGGCCCCTCCGGATAATGCCGGCCTATAAGCCTCCCGTTAACGTAGATCAGCCCCCGGAAATCCCCGTTGACGATCAACTTGACCGGGGCCTCGACCCCATCATTAAAGTCAACGTTCATAGTCCCCTCCAGGACGAAAACCCTGCCTTCCTTCCCGCAGACATACGGTAGCTGCACAGACCCTAGACGTCGCCCACCTCTCATTAGTTCCTCAGGCGAAACCCTGGCTACACGCCATTCACCTTCAACCCTGTGCTGGTAGACTAGAACTCTGGCCGGTCCAGGCCGGCCCCCTATGGCTAGAAGCGACACCTTGTTTACCCCCGGCTTAACATACCTGGTTACGTCCACCACAGCTCTTCCAGCCCTACCGGCCTCGACCAGCCCCAGCGGCGCCCGGTTCACGTATAGGATAGCCCGTCCCCTCAGCCCTCTAAGCTCCAATAGTATTTCCCCCTTGAGCCATTCATCCCTGATCTCCAGGCTTGTCTCGTAAAGCCCAGGGCCTTCACTGGAGGAGGCAGGAGGCAGCCTGTCCACATCTAGATATTTTCCGGGATTCGTGAGGAGCTCGGCAAGGTCCACCGCCGCAGGAATGCCTGGCTCCATAAGCAGTCTAAGGCTGAACTCCCTGGCCTTAGACCAGGCTGGAAGATCCTCTGTTTCAAGCTCGCCGACATATATGCCTCCAAATACGCCGTTAAGGGATGGCGTCAGCCCATTCTTGCTCCTGCCCGTTGCTTCAACGACCACGGTTATTTCACAGGGGTCAGGCAGCGATTCTCCAGCTTCAAGCTCCAAAGCCTCGTAGCCGTCACCCAGCCAAGCCCCGTTTAAATACACCGACGCGTAGTCGGCTACCCGCGAGAAAAGGATCTTGCCGTTAGCTGCGTTAGGGCATCTAAACCTTATCCGGTAAACATAGTAGCCGTTCTCAAGAAAGCCAAGCAGCTCTAAAGGCTGGTAAGGCTTAGCCTTAACCCAGCCGTGTAACGAGTCGAAAGCTATTTCACGCAGCTTCCACTCTAAAGGAGGCTTGTCCACGGGCACCGGCGCCTCAACGGGTAAGCCGACAGCCTTGTAGACGCGTTCCCCAACCTGTCTCAGCACAAGTTCGCCGCCAAGCGCTGCGTCTTCGAGTTTAAACGGGGCATGTATAGTGAGGTCGATCGGCTCACCGGGCTCCAGAACGGCTTCAGCCTCGACACCACGTTCCCTCTCCCCGGCCTCTCCCATGAAGTATATGTTTGAGACTACTGCTACAAGGCCGCGCCCCGTCTCTATGAACCAGGTTTTCTCGGCGCGCTCCCTCGTCGTGGCCACAACGTCTATCGCCGTAGGCCCCCGGATTTCCACCACTGTATCCTCCGGGACGTGGTTAAACGAGATAACCGTGGAGCCAGCCGTTTCCACCGCCTCGGCGCCGCTGACTCTATAGCCTGTTCCGGACAGGGCTAACTCACACCGCTCGCCCGGCTGCCCATAGAGTATGACGACCCATACCCCACCGCTTTCATAGGCGGCAAGCACCTCCGATGTTGAGTAGAGCAGTTCCACACCGCCCAGCCTAAGCCTATACGGGACGACCTTAACATATCTGGCCGGCACTACGAGCTCTCCACGGCTCGGCACAGCTCGGCCGTCTACCTCTAATCTGACTCTCTTGACCCCACCCCAGTTAACCAGGAAAACAAAGCCGCCGCCTCTCCCCCTACGGGGGAAAAGGGCTACGTCGCCCGAGACGAGCTTAACCCCTTTATCCGGGCTGGCGGTGGCCAAGAGCTCATTGAAGAAGTGCGTCAAGCCCCCTATCCTCCTAAGCCTGAAGTACTTCTCCGTCAGCCCGCCCCATTCAGATATCGCCGCATGGTAGTCGTAGGTGCTGGTCACATACTTGCTGGCCCAGTACCCAGGGTTGGTTCCGCCGTGGAACATGTAGATGTTTATAGCCGTAACCCCCAGCGCCATAACGTACTTGACGAGGAACTCTGTCCAGTCCCCCGGGAACTCGCCCCTCTCAGTTGGCAGGGGGCGCCCTATAGTCGAGTACCAGCCGCCCTCAAGCTCCATGTACATAAGGGGCTTCCCTGGCTGCTGCCTCTCCAGCTCCTCCACCTTAGCCCTGATCCTCTCAAGCCCCTGAGCGTCCCATGGGGCCGGATAGCTGTCCAGAGTGTCCACCACCTGCGTACCCCTAACGTACCGGTTCTCGTTGGTCACCACCGGGACGTCTACCCCGAGCTCCCGGGCGGCCTCGTACAGCTCCAGTATATAGGGCACATTGCCCCAGAAATACTCGTTCTCAACCTGAACCATGACGATGTTCCCTCCCCTGGTAGCCAGGTGGCCGCGTATCGCCG
>CAYSTQ010000283.1:0-2597 GCA_964433855.1 uncultured Thermoproteales archaeon | reverse complement strand
TCGCGGGGCTCACAGGCTCCGCCATCCCATGCCTCTCGTTAAGGCATGGGCTATCGTTTGTTTCTCCCTTCCCTTAAAGGGCGTCATCAGAAACATTCCAATCTTTAGTAAGGATTTAAGCTACTTAAACTTAACCGCAACTCATCCCCCCTCTAAAGAAGGGAGTTTTCTTACGGTGATTTTATAAACAAGCTTAAGCCCCCACACCGTCAAAGGCCCCGCCAAGAGAAACAGTTTACTTAGAGGCTTAACACCCCCGTCGAAACACCAAGCCAAACACAATTAGCCCCGGTCTAATACAAGTCAACCCATCTACCAACATCCGCCGGGACTAAAGACCTTCGCAGTGTAAGAACCCATATCTTCATCTCTCAATCTCCACAATCCGTCAAAATAGAGCTGATGTGATTGAACAGTTAATGACATGTCTGAAACCCCAGAAGTCACGAATCGTAGCGTTAGCATTATTATCGTTGCTCTATCTAATCCCGCTAACATCTCCAACCAAGGATCTCTACTCTTAACAAAACATATTGTATTCACGGCACGTAATTTTTCGACATGAAGAAGAGACTGAACGCAAAAACACGCCGGACCGGCTAACCGGTGGAGATGACTTGAGCCAGGGGGTTCTCCCGTAGGGGTGTCGCTGTCTTAGCCCTACTTCCTCTTTTTAACCACCAGGAGTACTGCCACAACCGCTACAGCCGCCGTTATCCCGGCTATGGCCTCCATGGGTATCCCCAGTCCTCCTCCGCCCTTGCCTTTCTCGCTGGGCTTCGGCGGGCCATAGTAGACAGCATCCCTGTCTGAGAGTATGTAGAAGCCGTCCCAGTAGGTGCCTAGGACCACTACTATCACGGGCTGGTCGGCCTTCACGCTGTGCACGGAGTTCTCGGAGAGGGGGGTGTAGCTGCCGGCTGCTAGGAACAGCTTGGCGCCGTCCAGCTCCAGATCGGTGTCGTAGGGGGCGAAGACGGCTCACTGCGACCTGGCGACCAGAACGGTCACGTTAAACCCCTGGAGCGGACGGCTTGAATGGGACTACAGGCACGAGATCGAGCACTTGAACAGGTGGCCCAGGAGGCTCAAGACCCAGTTTAAACACTACTACAGGGCCCTCAAGCAGATCCGGGACGGCCGGGACAGGGAGCTGTTCAGGAGATGGCGCCAGGCTATCAGCAACATCGTCTACGACGCCTTCATAGACACCGAGCTGGCGCGCAACTACCCGAAGGTTAGGGAGCAGATCAAAGAGTATTTGAAAGACGTTAAGAAACCCCATATCCTCGACGAGGCCAGGGAGCTAGCGGTCAGCGGCGGGGAGGCGGACTGGCTCGACAGGGAGCACCCCGAGAACAGCTTCGTCCACGTGTTCAACTGGCTTAAGCGGAACCATCAGGGCTTAAACCAGGAGCAGTTCCTCGACTACAGCGTCGACGCCGACGAGGACGAGGAGGACGTGGCTAAAGAGGCCTCCAGGTTCCTCGGCCACAGGATAAGCCCCAGCAGCATCACCGAGGCGCTGATCCGCTCAAGGTTCAGCTTCGCCGTCAAGGCCGCCTTCGACTTCAAAGTCGTGACGGAGGCCTCCAGGGAAGTTTACGACATCTAGCGGCTGGGGGAACCGGTTGACAAGCTGCTCGTAAGGGAGACGCTGCGCTCCTACGGGATAGTCGTCCCAGGGCACAACACGCTGAAGACCGTGACCGTGAGGGCGGTTAAGGGCAGGCCTAGGCGCGTGGTCGGCGGCTGCCACCTGGCGATACTTGTCGACTGCAGCGGCTCAATGAACAGGTACAGGAAGTGGATGCATGCGAGGGACGCGGCTCTGATGCTTCTCGGCTTCGCCGGGAGATACAGGTACGACGCCTGCCTCGGAGTATTCACCGACAGGCTGGAGTACAGCTGGGCCTAGACCGGCAACCACCTTGAGCTAGCCGGGAAGTTCGTCGGGGCCTACAACCCCTCAACATGTCGGCGCACTTCTCCACGGACCCCGCGCCAGCGTTCAGATGGCTTTCGAAGATCGCCAGGAGGGACATGACCGTCTACATCATCAGCGACATGGAGTTCCGGGAGGTGGTAACGAGGGGCAGGCTAAGCGGCCTCAGCCACCTGAAGAACCTAGCTAGGTTCAGCCCAAGAGTAGCGCTGTTCCTAATATCGGGGTCGAGAAGAGCTCTGGAACTCTTCGTGAAACAGGTTAAGACAGCGGGCATAAACGACGTGAAAGGATACTGGGTCAACCCCGTGGAGGCACACAGGCTGACGGAGTACGTCATCCAGGAAATAAACCTCTAGCCTTTTTCCCTTTTCCAGCCTTCTCCCATAGGTAGCCGGTAGAGATCGGTTTGAGTAGTTGTTCCGCGGTTTCGCATGTGCTGGCTGTTGACAGGGAACAGTTGTTGATCCTAAGGTTTTAAGGGTTTTGAAAAGATTATATGTTCATGCCATGGATCATTCCGTGGTAGATTAGATGATCATAACTAAAGTTGATAAAACGGGTAGAACCGTGATACCGAGCCCCATCAGGAAGATTCTAGATTTGAAGGAAGGAGACTACGTTGAGTGGAGCGTAGAGGAGGGAAAGGTTG
>CAYSTQ010000282.1:0-2600 GCA_964433855.1 uncultured Thermoproteales archaeon | reverse complement strand
GCAACGCTGTACTTCAGCGGCTTTACTCTTAACGTGTTTAGCTGTTCAGTGATGGTTTCTGCAGTAGTCGGCTTGTCAGCCATCATGATATATCTGTTAGTGGCGCCACGGCTGTTCAGGGTTACAAGGATGGTTTTTTGGCTGGTTTTAGCGTCTTCCGTGATAGATAGCGTATGCGCTGTCCTGTTCATGGCTTTGCACTGGTATTCCGCTGTTTCGCTTGGGGGCGGCGTTATCGCATTGCTGCTATCATCGTTGCTTAAGGCGTTCGGCGCTGTATATATTAGGGCTCCTCTTGGCACGTTGATAGTTGAAATTGTCTCAAATGATGTGGATCTACCTTAAATTCCCTTGCCGCTGGAGGTCTCCGGCGGCTTTTTTAGCGTATTGTTTATATTTGAGAGTTTAGTGTTTTCTGCAGGGTGGTTGGTTTGCCGATTACTGATCCTGTTAAGCTGCAGATAGCGTTGGACCACGTGTTTAAGGTTAAGATTTGCCGGGAGTGTGGGGCGCGTAACCCGATTAGTGCGGAGAAGTGCCGGCGTTGCCGGAGCAGGAATCTCAGGCTGAAGAGGTATAGAAAGTAGTTTGAGTTTATTCTATTGGCCCTTTCTCGTAGACGTATATTCCGTCGAGGACGCCTGGGCCTCCTTCGCGTCCGTGGGGGCTTAGCCTGGCTTTCCGGGGTAGGTGTGTGGCTAGGTGTATGTTTGCGGCTGTCTGGCTTACTGCCTCTATGTCGTTGCCCTCGAGTATTATGTCGTCTTTCTCTATTTTTATCTTGGTGTCGCCGACTATCTTGGCTACGCGGTTGCTTCTCTGGCCTAGGAAGTTCTCTATTATTATCCTGTCTCCCTGGGCTTTGACGGATATGGGGAAGTGGGTGTAGACTATTTTTAGCTTGTAGCGCCAGCCCTTGGTTACGCCTGTCATCATGTTCTGTATGTGTCTGGCTATTGGCTGTACGAGCGCTAGGTCTCTTTTTCTTCCGCTGTATGTTTCGACGACTATTTCCTGGTTTTCGAGCCGTATGTCTATTCTTTTGGCGTGGCTGAAGTCTTTTTCCAGCACGCCTCTGGGGCCCTCTACGCGTACTTTCTTGTCTTTGACGGTGACTTTTACCCCCTCTGTTACCGGTACTCGTTTCTCGAGATGGATGATCTTTGCCATTGTCGGTACACCTCTAGTGCACTGTGAAGCCCCATATCTTTAAATTTAACGCCTTTAAGTGGGGGTTGGGATGGACTGCTGCCTGTAGGAGCGGGGGCTATATTGTTTTCATCTTGTAGGGTATGGTTAGCCGTTTTCTTCTTTTTCTGTTTTTAGCTATTTTGTACGTTAGGTAGGGTGGTAGTAGTACTGCGCCTAGGAAGGCGGAGAAGAGGAGTGCTCTGGCTGGGAAGGTTGGGTCTACTCCTAGGGTGGCTGCTTTCGCTATGAAGATCATGTCTATGACGAGATAGAGCTGGAGGAAGCCTCCTAGAAAGTTTTTCAGCTTGGGGGTGTGGGGCACTTCTATATCACCTGGGTGATATTCATGTGTTACCTGGATATTATGGTTACGTGTAGAATAACCTTGGTGCTTGTTGGCCTGGTGGTTGCTGTGTTGGGTGGAAGGCTTAATAAGGGGGAGTCCTGTTCTATTGCTGGGCGATGAAGAGGGTTTCGCGCTCTTGATTTGGGTGATCGGGAGCTCTTGTACTGAGCCTGTTTTGGCGGGGGTTAGGGTATGAGGAGGCCTTACGACGTGCTGCTGGGTCTGCGCGCTCCTGTCTTCTGGTGTCTTCACTGTAACGTGCCGGTGCTTGGGAAGGCTTGTGGTAGATGTGGAAGGGATACCGTGCCTGTCAGGGTTACTCCTCCGGGCGATGTTAGGCCTGCTTTCGGGGGTGAGCTTGAGCGTGTTAGGAGGAGTATTTCTGAGTATTTTGAGGGTTTTGTGGAGGCTGTTCTGCCCGGGGACAGGGTTGTCTTGTTGAACAGTGTTTCTTATCCTGATGCGGCGGACGAGATCGTGGTTGACGGCCAGGTTGTAGGCCACTGTTTCTATGATCCTCTGCAGGGTAGGTGGCGGTTTAAGCCTGTTTATGCCGGGGTTGCAAGGATGGTTAGGGATGGTGTTGGTTTTTACGCTGTTGTCGAAGCCTCGAAGCTGGCCCGTGGCTATACTGTGCATAAGCCGCGTATAGTGGAGGGGAGGCTTCCAGGCCGGCGGGGAGTTTTCGTCGGTGTGGAGACTGTGAACGGCATGTTTCAGGGGGTGGCTGAGTATATTGGCGGGGGGCGGCTTAGGGTTGTTAAGGCTTGGCGTAGCGTGCATCTGCTCGAGGGGTTGCCGCCGTCCAGCTGGGGGATGGTGGTTGAGGCTGGTGGGAGGAGGCTTGGGAGGCTTGTGGCTGAGGGGATAGGGTTTCTCCGGGGGCTTGCTGAGGAGTATGGGGATAGGAGTAGGGTTGTGTCTTTCTCTGGGGGTAAGGACAGCCTAGCTGCCCTGCTGCTTGCGCTTGAGGCCTGGGGGGATGTGCCGGTTTTGTTTAACGATACCGGTATTGAGGTCCCGGGGACGCGTGAGTACGTGGAGGAGCTGTGTGATAGGCTTG
>CAYSTQ010000281.1:0-2607 GCA_964433855.1 uncultured Thermoproteales archaeon | reverse complement strand
AGTTTGTGAAGTTTCCCCGGAGACAGATATGTTTAATCTCTCGGCCACATCCAGCAGCATGTTACGCGAGACAAGGTACTCCACGCCGCTCGCAACCCTTCTCTTATGAGTGTAAATGTTCAGCGCCTTCAGCCTGCGGCCCAGGAACTGAGCGTTCAACCATTTAGGCTCCTCTTCGAAAGCCTCCTTCACCGCCTCGAGCAGGTTCCTGCTGTGGATCCAGACCTGCTCACCGTTGCAGAGCTCCAGCAGCTTCTCTATAATCAGGGTATCTATGTCCTCAGTGGCCTCCTCCTCGTTCCGCCGCCTTTCCTGCTCCACAGCGTAGTTTAGCAGTACGGGGACTAGGCCTTTAACGCCGTGTCTCTCGAAGAACATGGCTAGGGCCAGGATTGGGCGCCAGAGCTCGAACATCCTGCCCGTTATCAGCTCGTTAACTTTTTCATGTTCAAAAGCAATGAAGTTACCGGCGTGTTCGCCGGAATCTTCACTAACCTTCTCATATTCCTTTAGAAGAGCATTAATATCCGTCAACCTGTCGTAAACCTCCCTAATCTCTCGCCAATACCTGAAGACAAACAGGAGAACATGGGTCCTAAGACGCCTAAACTCCCGGCTGTCAGGGTTAGGCTCGCGGTTAAGCTTCACGACATCCTTACCACGCAGCATCGTGACCCTAATCGTCCTATCCTCCAAGACGTTCTCCAGCCCCTCAATGTTCGATATCGCCTTAGGGCTATACACGGAGAAGCTGCCTGGCCTAAACCGATCCTGGGAATCCTTCTCCGTCCTGTACACCCTCCCAGCCTTCTTATAGCCCTGAAGCAAGACGGCGCGGATAGTGGCCAGTTTCTCCCCGTTGCGTGCGAGCTGCTCTGCTTCATCAAGGAGAAGAGTGGGGCGTTTAGCCTCTATCATTCGGAACATGCTGCTGCCGCTCATGTCGGGGCTTAGAGTAGCATTGAAAGCCAGGCCAGCGTGGATCTTTATCGTCTTGGTCTTACCGCTCCTCTTCTTACCATGTATGTGTAGATACGGGTAGCTGTCAAAAACCATGAACATGTAGGTGCCGACATCCCATAGCGTGTTTAAGAGGTAGAAGGCCGGCTCAGGGTGGTCAATATAATACTGATATGTCGCCACTATCTCCGAGAACAAGTCGGCTGGCTTCAGAGGAGAGTTCTCGCCGGCTATGAACTGTAGAAGCAGGCCGAGGTCGTATGGGCACGGCTCTATATGCGGGTCGGCCGTCAGGGCAACGCTGTATTTTTCATACAGGTATTCTTCGTCGCACGGGATAAGCTCGCCACTGTCAAACAGCAGGTAGGGATACAGCCTTAGCTTCTCAACAGTCTCCTCATCCCTCTTCCTCGTTTTAGTAATTGATACCTTGGAGGGAAGGCAGACGGTTATCAGGAGCTGGTCCTCAAAAACGTCCTGGGCAGGGTTGATGAAGCTTATCTTCTGCCATAGCGGGGAGACGGTTACGCGCAGCTTCTCCTTGTCTGCCAGCTTGAAACTAAACAGGTATTTCATCCTCTGTTCCAGCAGGCGTTTATACGCCTCCCTGTACTTCTCCGTCCCAGGCTCCAGGCCTATGGCTTTAAGAGCCTCCACCAGGTCGAAGTTCAGCGTAGGATACTTAGGGGAGATCCTGCCGTCAAGCTTCACAAACCAGCCATCATCATAGAGAAGCTTTACCTCCGGCATGGCCACCACCCGTCTAAATCATTTTCATGGCAAGCCGGCACTCCTCGGCTCGGCCGATGAGGTCTATTAGTGAGGCCACCAGGTTCTGCGCCTCTCTGGGGTCCAGCTCGGTGAACACCGGTCCGAAGGGGCCGCGGACTACTAGAACTATGTTGCCGCCGTCCTCGTACGCTGTAACCTTGTTCCCCACGTCGTATAGCCTTCTCCGCGGCATTACTCGGCCACCCTCCTTCTGACAACAACTTCTTTATCGCCCCAGCTCTCCAGCTTGAGCAGAACGCGTCGCCCCTTCAACTCGCCGTGCTTCCTAAGATACTCTTTAAGCCTCTCGGGGGCTTCGTCTAGGAATATGAACTTGCGGCCGTTCTTCGCCCTGCGCCATTTAACGTCGTGAACCGCCTCCCAGACGGCGTTCCCCTCCTTCCCGTCTTCAGGCGGCTCCTGCGGCTCAGGCGGCCTGGCTGCGACCGCCTCGGTGAGCTTTAACTCCAGCTCATGTACCTCTATCCTCAGCTCGGCGGCGAGGTCGGCCGCCTCGTTCGCAGCCTCCAGCGCGTCCGCCACGTTGTGTACAAGATTGTCTATCCTTATCTCGAGTTTGTCAAGCCTGCCCACCAGGGACAGCACCTGCTCCTGAACCGCCTTCAGGTATTTCACGATGTTTTCCTCGAGCAGCGCCAGTCTGGCGTCAATGCCCGAGGGCAGCTCAAGCGGCTTCTGCGACATATAGGCTCACCCCTCCACAGCCTCCAGCAGGGCCGTCCTAGACTCGGCGACTCGGCCGGTCTCGACGGTCCACGAGTGCAGTATCGTCAGGTCCCGGCAGCGGTAGCGGCCTTCATCGCCCGGCTGGCCGTTGATTATGACCTTGTCCACGCTGTGCGTCCAGTTGTGGTG
>CAYSTQ010000280.1:0-2614 GCA_964433855.1 uncultured Thermoproteales archaeon | reverse complement strand
ATGCCTCCAGCCCCACCAGGCTCCGCGAAGACCGGCTTAGACCTAGATAGGAGGCTCCACGCCCCCTCTGCGATGACCAGTAACGCTCTGCCACGCATGTCCGGCGGACGCATGACGGAGACTATCGCGCCGTATTCACCAGCTCTGTAGAGCCGCTGCTGGGGTCGTAATGGCTTACCTCGTCCTCGAGAACCCACTCACCCATTTTCTCGTCGTACCATTTAGCCACCTCTTTAACCTTCGCATATACTAGGTAGGCGCTGCGGTTAGCCTTAGACGGCACACCTACGTCACGCCATACCTCGTCAGGAACCTTTGTCGGCGTCGCTTCCGGGTAGACCGGTATGGCAAGAAAACCGGTTTGCGCGGGACCGACCTCTTCGAAGGACGGCGGGCTCAGGTCGGAGACGTATATGAGGCTCTCCACGTAGTCCCCGTTCAACTCTACGGGTTCGCCTGTTAAGTTGAAGACGTTCATTTTATCCAGTTTTTCCGAGACCTCCTTGGGCAGGGACGAGTTACGTATGACGTACGTGACCCCGAGCTTACCGGTGAACTTGTAGCAGTTATCACCTATTTTCTCGACCTTGTCGAAGTAGTTGAGCACCGCTATCATCGTTTTAAGGGCCCGGTATCCTGTTCTGCTAGAGCTGGCTACTCCTGGGCAGAGAACTATTTTCTCGACGCCTAGGCCGAAGGTCCTCACGATGCTCCACACGGAGGACTCGGCGTCCCAGGCGTATGGCTTAGCCCACTCCTGCATGAACTCTGTCTCAGTCACCCATATGGGCTTACTCACGTTGTGGGCTGATAAGAACTCCTTGAACGCCTTAACGTTGTATATCCAGTGTATGTTCGCTATATCAAAGTATTTCGCCCCGCCAAGCTTAAACACTTTAGAGTAGAACTCCTTGCACTCGTTACCGATAGTCATATCCGCTATCCCTGCGACAAGAACCTTGGCTTCAGGATCCGCCTCCTTAATGGCCTCATAGGTTATCTTGAGGATCTTGAAATACTCCTCGGCGGTACCATTGAAGAAACCCCAGATTTCGCCTTTCTCCCCCCAGGGCCTAGGCACAACCTCGTTCATAACCTCCCAGTACTTGACCGGTTGCTTCAGGCCAGGCATATCGTCCACGCCGTCACCGTCGTATCTCTCAACCATCAGCTTCACGAACCTTTTGTACGCCTCCATGTCATGAGGGGCTCTCTCGCAGTATTTCCCGTAGCCCTCAACCTGATCCCACTCAGCGTAGGGGAATATCATGGCTATCGGCAACTTCCCGTTCTCGGCACACCACTTCACGTACCTGTCGGGCTCGCTCCAGTCATACTCCCCTTTCCTCCTCTCAATCGCGCCCCATCTGAAGGGGGTGTCGCCAGGGCCAGCCGGCCTATCCCATACCGCGCCCAGATTAATTACTCTCGGATCATTAACACGATACTGCTGCAGAATACCGAACCTAGCATCTTCAAGCCGGTAGCCTACCTTGCCTCCGGAGGGGGCCTCCCCTGCCTGCTCCCCGCCCGCTTGTCCTCCACCCGCCTGCGACTCATCCCCTGTCTGACCTTCGCCCGCCTGTGGTTTGCCTCCCTGCTCCAATGGCTGCTGGAAATATGTATGTATTACGACGAACACCGAAACTGCAACGGCGAGAAGCAATACTAGCAAGACTATGTTTTTACCCATTCCACATCCCTCTCGAATAATGATTGCCGGGAAAAGTATTAAGAGTTGTTTCAGCCACTAACCATAGATAGTATTTTTCAATATTTATTCAAAAATCCCCCGGGAAATTACAGAAGGTCGCTAAGAAAGCCTCTTGTTTTTAACGAGGGAATGAACTAGGGGAGGTGGGCGGGGGCTGGTGGGAAGGTAGTTATTTTTTATATTTTGAAGCCTGTATAAAGAACGATAGAAATATGGAAATAGTAATAATAAATACAATCAAGTGAAAGCTCATCGGCTAACAAAACGAAAGTTGGAGCTACTTAACCGTGAATACGATAATTTCCAGCACTATCTAAGGACGGGAGAAGATAAAGGAGTTTATTCTGCGACCAAACAGCAGGGAAAGAGGATATGCAAGGAAAATTGACCCTTGTAGGGGGTTAACAACGAAAGCTTAAACCAACTATAAACCCCTACGTTTCTAAAAACTCTAACCTTAAGATACCCAGTTAAACGAGTCGTCTAAACCAAGCCGCGCGCGAACTCCTCAACACCCACCCTGTTAAGGCTTTCCACCTTATCAAAATCTTTGTCATCCGAGACTATAGTGTCCTCATCTGCGATAACGGCTGTAGCCGCGTGTATAGCGCCTCTAGGCTTGAGGCTGTATCTCTCAACCATCCACTGTGCCTTAAAGATGACGGCCTCGTTAACAGCCAAGAGTTTTAATCTTGGGAAAGCTAGGAGTTTATAGCCAGCGGCTACGGCATCTTCAGCGCCAAGCAGCCTCCATACAACCCATACAACCTCATCCCAGCTTAAATACGACGTAACAGCATTGATTCCCCCCGCTCTCTACACATCTCAGTATCTTGGTGGCAGCAGCTGCCTGGGGCAGCGATGCATTGTAAACCAATGGGTATATTAACACGTTAGCGT
>CAYSTQ010000279.1:0-2621 GCA_964433855.1 uncultured Thermoproteales archaeon | reverse complement strand
AGTCGATGGCGCACTTCCTGCTTAAAAAATTTGAAACCCCGTATGTAGAGTGTCCCTACGCCCCGCTATCTATGAGGTACCGTATAAGGCGTTTCCTGAACGGTCTCGAGCAGGAAAAACCCGGGATCAAGCTTAAGATTCTAAACTGCAAAGAAGAAGTTAGAAGGGCTCTTAAAGGGCGCTTTGTTTCCCTGAAAATCAATAGGTGTGAAAAATGCGGTTCGCCGGCTACAGGTCGGGTCTGCAGGGCTTGCCAAGTGTTGGAGGCTATTAACCAGGCTAGGGATATGGTCGCTGGATAAGACAGAAATCATATTTATAGACGGCGTCTTTTCCCTTCCCCGGGTGTTTGAATGTGTCGGTTAACGGTCTTTTCTGCCTGAGATGTATTTTAAACGCTAGACTAGGCGAGCTTGAAAGACTTCTACCTTCAGACAGGGACGCCGTGGATCATGGGCTCAGCGTGATAGAGGCTATATGTAGGGAGTATCGGCGAAGTAAGGTTAGAGCTTTCGTTGAAGGGTTTAGACTGGTTAAGAAGATCACCGGAGTGGAGGATCCTTACCTCAGTGAGAAGCTGAATGGTGAGAGGATCGCCAGTAAGCTAGCTGAGAGGCTAGTTAAGCACGGTAGAGCCAGTCTCAGACGGCTTATCGCCATAGCGGTTCTAGGCAACAGCTTCGACGCGTACGTGGAGGGCTACAGTTTCAGCCCCGAATATCTCGACGAGGATCTAAACGCTCTCAGAAAAACTGTCAACGATAAAGTAGTTAAGCTCCTGCTTTCGGCGAATAAAGTGGTTTATCTCTTTGATAACTCCGGCGAAGCCATATTCGACCTCCTGCTTATAGAGGAACTGCAGAGACGCGGAGTGAGCGTCGTGGCTGTAGTTAAAGGTAAGCCTTTCGAAATAGACGTCTCCCTGAACGATGTGAAGCGTCTGGGTATTGAAGAGATAGCTGACACTATCGTATGCAGCATGGAGGAGTACCCGGCCTTCCATGACCCGGCGCTTCGACGGCTTATGGAGACGGCCGACGTAGTGGTTTCAAAGGGGTTAGCCAACTATGTCAGCTATCTGGAAACAACGCCTAAACTGGGCACTCCCGTTATAATTCTTCTCCGAGCTAAATGCCAGCCTGTAGCCAGAAGCCTGAGGGTAGGGAAGGGAGATTACGTGGTTAGACTCGTAAGGCCGAATTTTTAGATCAGCCTTAGCTGTTCCATGAACGTTTCACACCGTTCCGTATATACTTCTTCTCCCTAGTAGGTCAGGAGACGCCTGGAAAACTTTAAGGTGAATGAGCATGAACCGTGTTAAAGTCGTCTTGAAAATATCTCTTGTTATATCGTGGGTTCTCTTCGTGGTTATGGTTTTAGAGGCTTTAAGCGGCTACGCTATCGTTAATCCCTCAGTCGTTAAAGCCGCCACCTTCGGTTTTCTAAGGAGACAAAACAGTTATAGCCTTCATACAGCCTTGGATTATCCACTTGTCACGCTCATGCTGCTACACGTATTGCTCACCACATACCTGAGACATCACAGAAAAAGACCGTTTCTTTTCTACATTATACTCGTCCTTTGCGCAACGCTTTTCATAGTGTTTACAATAGCCGAGTTCAGGATCCATGCTTTTCGTCCATCAAGGTGAGGACTGGAAAGGTGGCCACATGGAGAGAAAGACTGCGACGGCTATCTGCCTCTTAGCGGTTATCGTTGCCGCCGGGACCTATCTAGGCTATGTTCTTCTAAAACTTTACTCGGTTAGGGAAAATGGGACAGGAAGAATTGTAGGGGGTCCGAAAGACGCTCTGCCACGCATGAAAATACATGTAGAGATCGAAGGAGTAGGTACGTTTTCCGTAGATCCACTAGGGGTCCCCACGTTAAGACCAGATATTTTCAATAAGGGTTACTTCAGTGTTTTCGATGTTTTAGTGTGGCTCTCCAGGATCGGAGAGATAGACCTGGAATACCGTTTCGACCCATCCATGGATACCTACGTTGTAGATTCGATAAACGGAGTACGCTACTGGTGGTATCAGGTTCATTACGACGGTGGCTTTTTCGAACAAAATGCTCTCAGGATGGATTACTGTCCAGTAAAGGAGAAAACATGGATAAGATTCGTTAGGGTGTCGAGAGATTACCTGGAGAAGAGGTACCAGGCCTTCAAGAGGGAGGTTAACAGGTATCTAGTGAACGGAAACAAGACGGTAATCCCTATCGTGGTGGTTAAAGGAAGGAGTTTTAAGAAGGTTTTCCATAATGTCACGGTTTGGCCGCATAGACTGAGAAGCGATATGTTCAACAGAAACGCGGTAACCAGCATTGACGTCATACTATCCCTGGCCGATCAGAGGCTTCTAAACGTTACTATAGAATGGTTTGAAAATATAGGGTCTGTAGTAGTACAAGGATACTTCGTCACCTCGATAAATGGCGATGACATGTACGGAAGATGTGGTTTCCTGTATGAACTGGGAGAGCCCGAATTCAGAGGAAGGAAGGGAAACATGGTTCATCTCACCTCAGACATCCGTGTCATACTGTGCCCGTACTATGTGGAGTGGAGATGGAGGTGTTTATGAGATATTAAGCCCTGGGGAGCGAGCCATCT
>CAYSTQ010000278.1:0-2622 GCA_964433855.1 uncultured Thermoproteales archaeon | reverse complement strand
AGGTGGTTATCCTTAGAGCCTTAAAGTAACCGTCGTAGATAGGGTACTTCCATTTTCTCGCCTTGCTGTTCTCCGAAATGGTCTCTATACGGGGCTTTGAAAAGCCTGGACCCCGTGCATATTTCTCGAAAATAGCTATGTCGGGCTTAACGTAGTCCTTGAAATACGTCGTGCTCTTGGAGGATTTAGCCACGGCAACAATGGTTTCACCGCCGTCGTCAAGCAGCCTTCTAAGCAGTGCAAGGTACTCCACGTATTCGAGCAGGGTGGCGGCGTCCCCAGGGTCGTCGTCAAGCAAACTCCTGTACCTCCTGGAGACCAGCTCGCCTTCAAGGCAGGAGGCGGCTTCAGCGGCTAGCTGCACAACTAGTTCCTGAGGTATGTTTCGAGGATACCATACGACTGGCCTGATGATGTTGCTCAGCAGCGAGCCGTCCAGTAGAAGCCTGTCACACCGTTTTACGGCCCTCGCCGCGGCCTTAAGCTCGTAGATGGACATGTAGAGTCTGATCCTGTCCCTAGGCCTGAAGTACGGCTCCAGAATGTCCACGTCGCATAGCCTTATCAGGTCTACGGCTTCACTCGTGAATATTGCCGCCTCGGCAGCTACCGCGTAGACGGCGAATCCCTTATACTCCTTATAATTCATGCTTCCGTCGACGGCGCCGACCACGGGCTTGCCAGCTGGCGACGGCTCGTAATGGATCCATACTTTACTAACAGACTCGGGACGGGTTGAAGCCCCCTCTATGCGTCTAACTATATCATCGCGTTTAGCAACTGTGACCCTTAGAAGCTCGGCCAGCACTTAAACCACCTTGAATAAATATCCTGTTGACGCAGTTAATAATTGACCCTATAGACACTAGGGTGAAACTACTTGTGGGTGGGCTAGGCCAGGCTCTCGGCCAGCACGGCTACCCCCGGAACTATGGTCAGGGAGAAAACCGTGCATATGAAGACTATGAACGCCGTCTTACGGGCGTTCAATCCGAATCTATCCGTTATAACCACGTTCGTGACCGCGGGCGGCATGAAGGACTCCACAACCAACACTTTCAATAGGATGCCGCCGACAGGTACAATCTGTGTAAAGATGGTGATGGCGGCGAGAGGCGTCAGGATAAAGCGTATAGCGCCGACCTCGACGGCGTCACGCCAAACCCCCTTGGCGCCCTCGAGCTGCATACCCAGCATTACGAGAGCTACAGGTATAGTGGCGGAGCTCAGGGGTTCAAGCACCTGAAGTAGCTCGCCTGGAACCTCGATGCTCAGCCCTTTCAGGGCGAGGGCTAGGCAGGCGGCCGCTATTGGCGGATACCTTTTCAGGGCGTTTAACCCGTATCTCAGGTTCCCAGCTGCGATCAAAGGGCCTAAGGTGTTTATTGTTGTGGAGAGGACGGGTGAGAAGATGCCGACTATGGCCGCCGCCTTCTCACCCCACAAAGCGTAGGTTAAAGGGAGTGGTAGATAGCCAGCGTTGTGGAAGGCCCCTGTAAGCAGCTTCTCCTTGTCGCCCCTGAAAAGTACTATTGAGGCCGTCAGGGAGACCGTTATTATGGTTCCAGCGGCGACCGCCGCCATTCCGGCTTCAGCCAGCGTCAGACGGCCGCCCGCTATAAGCCGGAAGATGAGGCTTGGCAGGAAAAAGTACGCTATCAGTGTGGAGAGGTTTGACGGGGTCTGTTCGTCGACCCAGCCCATTCTCCTGGAGAGCCAGCCTAGGAGTATCGGGACGTAGAAGGACGCTATGGCTACTTCAAGCCTCATACGATGCACCGTCCACACCTCTCTCAACAGCTAGTTATAAAGCCACCGACTACAGTTCTCTATCTGGGAGACCGATGTATGGCTGATGTACACCTAAACCTGTTCATCGGAGGAGAGGAGTTTGATGAGAACGCTTTGACGAAAACAGTGGTTTACGCCGATAAGCTTTCCGGTAGCCTAGCCAGCCATTCCACTATCTACACACCCCCAGTGGACGATGTAAGAGAGGGCTTCCAGCTGTTAAAGGAGCTTGACAGGGAATGTAGAGGGGAAGTGACCAGAATCGTGGTGCCGGTTTCCCGCCTAAATATTGAAGCGGTAGCCGACTGCCTACGCGAGACCGAGGCTATAGAGCTTGAAGCACGTGTAGAGACTGGAGGAAGCTGGAGAAGGACGGTTAGAGGCTACATAGGGTTACTCCGGTCTTTAAACGAGGAGTGGGGTCTTCAGCCGAGGTTCAGGCTTGGCTTCAACAGTTCCATAGAGACGGAGAAAGACTATCTTGTCGCCGAAACCACATTCTTCGAAGACCTGGACCCGGAGCAGGACGTAATGGATGAGATATCCAGTAAAGCCCCGGAGGCATACGGGTTCGCTATGGACGTCTGCAGGAAGGCCGCAGATGAACTAGGCGTGGTGTGCGGGGGGATTAACCCTAGGGTTAGGGGAGGGGCTAGACACACGTTTACGCTGGTTCTCGAAGCCTTCAAGGGGGATGCCCTATACAGGGCTGGGACGCTGGCCGCGCTCATCGAGCTGGCAGAGACCTGCTACAGGCTGGCTGGGCACGTTAAACGGCTTGGTGGACCCTCAGCCTACCTAGATTACTCATGTGATTGGCACCTTCATGCT
>CAYSTQ010000277.1:0-2626 GCA_964433855.1 uncultured Thermoproteales archaeon | reverse complement strand
AAGAGCCGGATCATGGCGTAGACGCCCTTAACACTCCGGTGACGAACCCCTCGAAAAACCTCCTGTAGTTACTCCTTATCGAGCTCTCCGAGAAGCCGCTGACCTCCGCCAGGAGTCGCTGAGAGACCAGCCTGCTCCTCTTCCTCCTAAAGACCAGGAGGACCGCGGCATACACGGCGGCAAGAGCCACCACGTAGGGATTCCTACCGGCCAGCCTACGCCGGTCAACCCTGCCAAGCAGGGACAGCGCCTCCCTGTATATCTTCATGACAGCCTCCTCCTTATCCCTGATCCTCGACCTGGCGACCGCCCGCCTCACAACCCTGTAGACGTAAGCCCTCAAGTCCCCCGCAACCCTGTACCCAGCTATCTCCTTAAGAACCACAAGGGCGTCGATCATATGGGAATACTTCACCCTATGCCCCTGCTCCACGAAGCCCCTAACCACGTCCTTAACAGGCACGTCAAGCCCCCTTTCCTTAACCGCCACCACCAGAGCCGCAGCAGCTATGTTAAAGTAGCTCGGCCTCCTCACCAGATCCATCCCCGACAACACCCTGCACGACTTAACATACAGCTGCACCGCGCGATCCCTAACGTCATCCGGAATACCGCGCTTAGAGCACACCAGGCCAATAGCCCTCACAACCCTGTACCGCGTGCTGCGCTGACCGAAAAACGGCGACAAGGCCTGGATCCGGGCCAGCCTAGCCCTCCTAGACGCCGAGAGATTCCAGGAATCCCTATGGTGAAGCACCGTGCCTAGAGCCACCGGGTTCGCACAGCCCCCAGCCCTTCTCCCAGCCCCTCTCTGAACCCGTCCAGCCGACTCCAGCAGTATCTCGTCAACCACCAGCCCGCACGACTCACACACGCTCACGCCCTCAACCGTCAAGACCACCCGACCGCCACATTCAGGGCAACGCATTTTAGACACCGAGACGAACAGCTTTAATCAGCTATAAAAGAGGTGCAGCACCGTGGCGGAGAGGGAGGGGGGTCTCAGCCGCAGAGCCCGTCTTGAGGTTGCCTTAGGAAGTTTAACTTCTTTAAAGATAATCGCCGCCATGCACAGGTACGGACAGCCAGTCACCAAGTACAGGATAGCCGTAGACACAGGTATAAAGCCCGAATCCGTCAAGAGAGCCCTGGAAAAACTCGTCCAGGCGGGCTTCGTGAAAACATATCCGTACACGCCGCGAAAATACTCGCTCAACAGAGGCGACGAGCTCCTGGAGAAACTCCTGGAATGCCTGGCGAACCTAGGCTACATCGACCACGAGGGAGCCCCGGCATGGAGGGAAAGGTAAAAGGCCTAGCCGCAACACTCGGCACCATAATCCTCTGGTCAATAGCCCCAGTCCTCATAAAAATGCTCAGCCTACACTTCGACCCAATAACCCAGAACTTCTACCGATACTTCTCCTCATCCCTCCTCCTCACATCCCTCTCGCTCACCTCAGGCGAAATACGCAGGCTCACAGGCCACCTGAGGAAACTCGTCATCCCCGCATCATTCGTCTTCCTCTACCAGACCCTCCTAGTCTACGGCATATACATGACAGACGCCACAACAGCCTCCATCCTAATGAAGCTAAACGTAGTGTTCACAAGCATCCTAGCCTTCCTACTGTTCAGGGACGAGCGGGCCATCATAACGGCGCGAAGCTACCTCCTAGGAGCCCTCCTCGCCTTCACCGGCGCAGCCGGCATAGTGACAGATGCGGGCGGCAGCCCCCAGCTAACCATCAACACGGGAGCCGCCCTAGTGGTCTCAGCCTCCCTGTTCTGGGCCTGCTACGTAACATCGATAAAATTCCTCGTCTCCGACGTCCCCCCACTCCCCCTCTCAGCCGCCACCTTCACCCTGTCAAGCGCCATGTTCCTCCCCCTGATGACGGCCGCCGGCAACCCGGCCGCACCCTTCCAGACAACCCCCGAGGTCAACCTACTCCTGATACTCTCAGGCATTCTCTGCGTCGGCGTCGGAAACTGGCTCAACTACATAGCCATCAAAAGCCTAGGAGCCGCGATACCGTCAACCCTCCAGATGACCACACCCCTCCTCACCGGGGTCTTCTCAGTCATCCTCACAGGCGAGGAGATAACCGCCCCAACCCTCCTGTTCGGCGGAATGCTCCTAGCCGGTAGCACGCTTATAATAAGGCTAGTCGTAAAAAGACCGGGCTAGAGGCGGTAAACGTGGAGGAAAGGATACGCGCCCGCGAAGCCGGGCTATCCTTCGGCGAACACCCGACAGGAGCCACAAACACCATAGTAGACGTCCCAGGAGTCTCAGTAGGCCACGTCACCCTGATAAAAGGCTCCGGAAAACTCAGGCCCGGACACGGCCCCGTCAGAACAGGCGTAACCGTGATACTGCCCCACAGGGGCAACATATACGCCGAGAAGGTCGCCGCAGCCTGCCACGTCATAAACGGCTACGGCAAGTCGGCAGGCCTAATCCAGGTCGAGGAGCTCGGCGTAATCGAAACCCCCATAGCGCTAACCAACACGCTCAACGTAGGCCTAGTCATGGACGGGATAGTCGAGTACATGACCCGCACCAACCAGGCCCTCATGAGCGTCAACCCCCTAGTCCTAGAGTGCAACGACGGCTTCCTCA
>CAYSTQ010000276.1:0-2630 GCA_964433855.1 uncultured Thermoproteales archaeon | reverse complement strand
AGCTTAAGCTGTTTAAACTTTACCGCAACCCATCCCCCCTCTAAAGAAAGGAGTTCCCTTACGGTGATTTTATAAAAGAAGGCTCAGCACTCAAGACCTTAGTTACAGCGTTCATTCCTAGTTTAACTTATCCATAGCCTTTTTACTGTGGGTATCTTATCAAGTTCTTTATCTTCACTAATTATTAGGGCGATATTGTTATTCATCATTGCACCTATATGTAAGGCATCCGAAGGTTTGAGGTTGTGCTCTGATAGTATTTTTACCGCGTAATTATATTCGTCCTCGCCTAGGTTAAGTACGTATACGTAGGGGAGTACGTTTGACTCTATGAATTCCACCGAGACATTATATGGAACATTATACTTTTTCTTAGAGATATGAATCAGTTCATCAAATACAAGCACATCGGTATAGGGTTTATACTTAGTTAAGATTTCCACATAGAAGTTTTCATATAGAACTCTATCTTTAGAATCCGCCAATGTGTTAAGATATATGAGTAACGGCGCATCTATGAACGCTTTCATCAATCAAACTCCTCCTCAAGATGCATTTGTGCTAGTTCCCCAGGTTTAGGTTCCACTCTACCGGGTATTTTCTTCAAAATTTCAACATGTTTTCTCAGAGACTCCTTAAGCTTCTCGACGTCAATCCTTCTTTTAGCAGGCCTAAGTATAATTCCATCTCTAACTTCGACGATAACCTCATCACCTTCGTCAATACCAACAGCTTCACGAATCGCTTTTGGTAAAATTATGTAACCCTTCCTTCCAACCTTTATCTTAAGAGTCAAAACAAGTTCACCTATAGTACAACCAGGTAAAACCAGCTATTTAAGACTTGCGAAAGCAATAGTATCATTAAAGCGAAGAACCCTAACCCGAAGCCCCTCAACTCCACCAAACTTACGGAAATAGGTGAAAATAACCCTATAGAGTCATCCGCTAACGGGCTAATGATAGCTTTCCTAGATTTCTTGGGAGACTAAGAAATAGTCCTGTGGATCCGGAAGAACGATAAAATTGTTTGTAGCCCTGGACTTACTACTAGGTGCTGAGATTAACAGAAAGCTACTGAAAGCTTGAGTAGAGAACTCAAGTACCTCCCGCTTATTGAATCCTATAACTGTTCTACCTTCAAATCCATTAATTTGTTACCGCTAGCTGCCTGAAGGTATTTCTGGCTATTTAATTAGTATAGGAAGGGAAAATATTTATTAGCCTAATACTATTTAAACTGTATGTCTTGGATTCAAGAATTTTTTGACGAATTATATCTCAGGACATACGAGCAGTTCCTTACAGTAGAGAGAAGCATGAGAGAAGCAGAGATGATAGCTAAACTGCTTAACCTGAGTCCCGGCGAGAAGGTGCTTGACATTGCCTGTGGACAGGGTAGGCACGCAGTCCCGCTAGCTAAGATGGGGCTTAAAGTCGTAGGAGTCGATATAACTCCACTTTTTCATAAGAAAAGCTAGGGAGTATGCTAGCAGGGAAGGTGTTGAAGCAGAGTTCATAGTTAGAGACGCGCGCAAACTCAGCTATGATAACGAGTTTGACGCCGCCTATATGGTTTTCACAAGTTTTGGCTACTATGGCCCAAAGGAGGACTACAGGATACTTGCCTCGGTCTCTAGGGCGTTAAAGACTACTGGCAGGTTTCTTCTTGACGTGTGGAACCCTTACAGGACATTCCGCTACCATGCTGGTGATAGAGACTGGTGGTTTGCGAACAATATCCTAGTCCTGGAAGAATCAAAGTGTGATTACTTAACCGGGTACGTTGTTGCGCGGAGGAAGTACTATGGAGAAGGAGGGGAAATAGGTGTAAGAGAGTTTAGGGTAAGAGTTTACTTACCCTGGGAAATAAGGGATATGCTTTCCAAAGCAGGGTTCAGGGAGATTTCATTCCTTGGAGGACTAGACGGATCCGGTTTTACAATGGAGCCCAGAAGGATGGTGGTTCTAGCAAAGAAATAATCTTTCTTTAAAGTGAAGGAGAAATAGAGGGTAGCTACCACTGATACCATAGTGTGAACATGATTAGGCAAATAACATGCCGTCCTCTATAGATAATGAGAGCAGAGAACGTAAAAATTGAGGGATGCTCTATGATGTTAAAGGGGAGAAACGGGACATTACGGTGCTTGGAACGCTACACCAAGAGGATTCTAGAACTCATCGCTAAAGAAGTTGGGAGAAAGACGCAGACTTAGGGAGAGCATCCTAATATATGAGCAGGAGGCAACGCCTAGATATGCTTAAAAGAGCTTCATTAATCTAGGGCTTCGTTAGCAACAAAAATATAAGTTCTAAAGCATACATTATTTAGTGAGGGGCGGGGTCAGCGCTTGGTTGGTCGGACATCCCCCTGTGGGGATAATCCATGCCACGCCCGCTCATCATCCCCCGCCCTTCTTCTCCCTTAGCATTTATAGAGTTTTGAATTCTTTTTTGAGCTTCTCCAGCTCCCTGGCTAGCTGGTCTATTTTCCTAATTATCTCTAGGTCTTCCCTGACTACTTGCTCGGGTTTAAGCGGGTAACTGCATCTTGCGCAGAAGAGGGCTATGCCGCTGTTCTCGAAGCCGCACCTCGGACACCTGACCAGCCTAGGCTTCTCCTCCTCT
>CAYSTQ010000275.1:0-2630 GCA_964433855.1 uncultured Thermoproteales archaeon | reverse complement strand
GCTCCGCTCTAACGTCTAGATTGGTTTTAGCCCCCTCGAAAAGCTCCACGACACGCCTCCGGTAAGCCTTTACGAACCCATCAAACTCCCTCAAGACCGCGCGTTCAACCTCCTCAAGCCTCCCGCTAAGCTCCTCAGCCACGGTTAACCGCCCCCTTACCCCTAGGAACCTCCTCATCCACCCTAGGCCTCCCAGGCCCTGTTACCTCGAGCCCGAACGCTTTCTTCTCCTCTTCACCTAGGTATGAGAGCCGAGCCAACTCCATCACGAGCAACTGCCTAATTAGGTCGCTGACCTGAACCCGACGGGCCTTCGCCATCCTCCTCAAGGCCGCCTTAAGCTCTGGGTCCACCCGTATGGTAAGCCACATACCCATCGGAAATCTTTACGATGTGACACGAGATAAAGTTTTCCTTATGCCAGTTGTCACAATTTATATTTAAATACCCGTTTATGTGGTATTTTATCTAGAGGTGTTGCCAGTTGTCCGTGCCATTTGTAGAGGTCTTTGTCCAGGTTGTGGGGATGCTCAGGGAGAAGGGCGAGGTGGAAGTTGAGGAGCTCCTTGAGGCTTCTAAGGGCCGCCGGAGGACGCTTTACAGGGTTTTGGAGGCTTTGAAGATGGCTGGGCTTGTGACAAGCCCTAGGCGTGGGGTCTACAGGTGGTTTGAGGCCGATGTTGAAACCTATACGGAGGCTGAGCTCAACCTTTTGAAGCCCCACTGGAAGAACCTGTGGAACAGCATAATGCTTCTCACTAAGGGAGGATATCGGCTTTATGGACAAAGCTATGACGCGGAGGTGGGACGGAGGTACTTGCCTGACCTCGAGTCGCATCTGAAGACGGGGTATCCAGAAATATACGAGCTGTACGAGAAACTGCGTAGTTTAAGAGAGCAACGGGATAGAATGATGAAACTCATAGAGGACGAGGTGAAAGCCCTAGCGGGGGAGGAGTTCAAAACAGTTCTCTCAACGTTCAGATATAAGAATGAGGCTCTGCAAAACTTCGCCACGCTCGTTATAGACAGAATGAGAGACGTCCTCACCGAAGGTTCCCTGTGGATGGACGAGGACAGGTACTGGGAGGTGAAGGAGGATGGGGTTTGGTGTGGGGGGCGCCTCCTCCTACCTCCAAACGGCTCACCCGAGGGGGCTAAAAAGTTCATAGTTGAACAATCCCAGAGGCTCCTAGAATCCTACAGGGAGGTTTTCAAGCTGGAAGGAGATATATACAGGGTAAGAGAGGAGTTGAACAGCAAGCTCGACGACCTCGCAAAGAGGATTGAGAGCGGCCTCCACTTGAGGGGCCGTTGCAAAACCTGCGAAGACAGACCTAGGATAGTAGAGGGCTGACACGTGGCTCGCAGGTTAAACTGTGTGGGGAACAAGTGTGAGCTGAGGGGTAGCCGCGGCATAGTGCGGTTGACTACCTCCTCGAACCATGTTAACAGGTTTAACCCTGATATGTGCTAGAACCCCATACGGAGACGTTTGGCAGGTCAAATTCCCGGATGGAGCCTTTGGTTCGCTTTTCAGACACTTCGAGGGTGCATGGGATGTATTAACCAGGTTCTATTATCGTAAATACGCTGTAAAGGAGGCTGAGTAGAGTAAAGTAAAACGTATGCCGTACACTTTTTCCTGTTCTCAACCGTTGTAGCAGAAAAATGCCGCGGCGTAGGATTTTTGTCCATGTATGATGGATGCTTGAAAACACACGGTAGACGTATAAATCCCTCCTAGGGTGAGGGGTGGTTAAGAACTTTTAACGACCTTACGGCACATGTGTTCTAATGTCTGCAACGCACACATATTTTTTATAGGAGACTTCACTGATTAGAAGATTGTAGACGGATATGTCTTATCAGCACATTAGGGTTGATTTGGTCAAAAACTTGTTTGCATCATCCATTAATGAAGATGAAGCCGTATTTCTGTATCTGGACTGTTCAGGCATTATTGTGAAAACGGTGAGTGGAACGGTTGGATTCGATATTGCTAACTTTTTGAGGAACAAAGAAATAGATGCCATAGAAAGCCTAGACCTTCTATTCTTCACTCATATACATGAAGATCACTTCGACCTTAGGCAAACTCTTGAGATATTCAGAGCAACCGGGGTCCATATAGTAGCAGAACCTCTAGTAGCCAAGGCCTTGGAGGGGAAGATTCCTTCTGAAAAGCTGACGGCCGCTGTGCCGGAGCGAATGTATGCTATTGGCGATTTCAAGATAAGTACGATAAAAGGGATTCACGGCGCACCGATAAACCTCTACTTCGTCAGTATCGGTGAACTGAACATATTTCACGCTGGAGACTCTGGCTATGTCCCGTTGAAGGTTCCTCGGACGGACCTAGCTTTTCTCCCTACTGGCAGAAACCCTTCAAAGCCAGAGCAAGCTTTCAGAATGGCTCTTGCTCTTAAGCCAAAAGTAGCAGTAGCCATGCATGGAACACCAGACCTACATAAGAAGTTTCAGAGAAAAGTTTTGGAAGCTATACCAGAAACAAAAGTCATAATCCCAAAACCCTATTCGTGTATAAGAGCCTCCGTCAAATAGCACGCAAGCGTAGGTGAGGGTTTATGGGGGATGTTTTCGACAGGTGGGCTGAGGTTTACGACCTG
>CAYSTQ010000274.1:0-2707 GCA_964433855.1 uncultured Thermoproteales archaeon | reverse complement strand
GGCTGGAAGTGACCCAGAAACTGCAGGGAAAATCGTGAAAAATGTTAAGGAGACGGTAAGTATACCGGTCATAGGCAAGTTAACACCTCAAGGCGCCAATCCATTAGCTGTAGCAAAAGGAATGGTTAAAAGTGGTGCCGATATTTTAGTCGCTACCGCTAGATTTCAGGGGATAATAGTCGATGTAGAAACTCAAAAACCGATTATATGGGGAGGGCCCGGAGGCTACGGTGGTCCCTGGATGTTGCCGATAAGTGCTAACTGGGTTTTAAAAATATATAAAAGCAGGCTAGGGGTTCCTATAATAGGTTCTGGAGGTATAATGCAGGCCGACGACGCTCTACAGTTGATAATGCTTGGGGCAACTGCTATACAGATCTGTACTACGGTAATAGTTAATGGGTATCAAATTATAGGGAAAATCATTTCGGAACTTAGCCAGTGGCTTTACAGACATGGATACAGTAGTATTCGGGATCTATTAGGTAAGGCAGTTAACAATGTTATTTCGTTTGAAGATTTAGATAGGTGGACCATTTATAAAGCTGAGGTCACTTCAACTCTATGCACTGGTTGCGGCACATGTGTCAGATCGTGTTTCTATGGAGCACTAAAGTTACAGAATAACAAAGCAGTTGTTAAAAAGGATCTCTGTGAGGGATGCGGGTTATGCGTGGCATTGTGTCCAACTAAGGCTATTCAATTAGCAAAGAAAGATATCTAAGAATGTTTGAACAATTATGAATTTGGGTGTAAACGATGAAGTATGTCACCCTAGGTCGTACAGGTCTTGAGGTCTCAAAAATAGGTTTTGGGGCTATAAAGCTTCCTGAAATATCTGTTGAAGAAGCCGCTCAAATACTTAATAGAGCACTTGATCTAGGGATAAACTTTATAGATACTGCTAGGCGGTATGGAGACAGCGAAACTAAAATAGGGCTAGCTCTTAAAGATAGGCGTGACGAGTTTTATATAGCATCTAAAACACCTGAGCGAGACGCCGATGGTGCATTAAAAGATCTTAGGATGAGTCTTAAAGAGCTGCAAACCGACTACATAGATATTTATCAATTACACTCTGTCAGTAGCGTAGATGCTTGGAATAAAGTAATGGCCATTAATGGTGCATTGAAAGGTTTAAAACGAGCTAAATCTGAAGGGCTTATTGGGCACATAGGCATAACGATACACAGAGACTTGAATGTAATGCGATGGGCTATAGAGAGCAACGAGTTTGAAACCATAATGCTAGCCTATAACCCGTTGGATCCCGAGGGAGTTGAGAGAGAAGGCATACTTAGAATGGCGCATGAATACGGCATAGGGGTTATAATCATGAAGCCTTTATCAGGCGGTCAACTAACAAGCGTTACAGGAGATGATGAAATCGATACTTTGGCGAGGGACTCGTTACGTTTCGTACTATCAAATCCGTACGTGGATATAGTTATACCTGGAATGCGTAGATTAAAGGAGGTTGAAGAGAACGTCGCGGTTCTTAAAACCCCGATTCCACTGTCCGAAGAGGAGAGGAAGGAGCTTATATTGAGAATCGGACAACTTCGCCGTCACTTCAGATATGGTCAAATATGCTTACGCTGTGGTTATTGTCTGCCATGTACCGTAGGTATAATGATACCGGAGGTCTTTAGAGCCTACGATATGTATGTTGGCTACCCGGATGAAGTTAAAAGCCTAGCTCTAGACATATATGCGCGATTAGAGGTTAAGCCTACAGCATGTGTGAAATGCCTTAACTGCGTCTCTAAATGTCCAGCCTGAATAAATATTCCGGAGAGACTTGAGCAAGCCGCTAAAATACTGGATGAAGCGTTAAGCAAGAGTAAACTTTAGACTAGGTTTTTCCCACTAGTTCTAACCATAGTGCACGGTAGTATCTCATCAACCTAAGTGGTTCACAGCTTTCAGGAATCTCAGCTAGACAATACCTGTTATACCCGGTTTTCTGAAGTAGATGAAAGAGTTCGCGGTATGGATAACTTTCATCATAAAGTTCGCGGATGTGCACTGAACGTATCCACTCTGAAACCAAGTTAAAGTTTTCCCTTATGCTGCCTTCGACAACATCGGTTGGATTGGAGTTCCAGCATACGCCTACAAGTTCATGGTCAGCGATCTCCATTATTTTTCTGATACACTTTAGATCACTAGTGCCCTTTCCATGCACTTCAAGCCATATTTCAACACCGTAATTTTCAGCGAACTCGCCACATATTCTTAAAGCCTCTCCTATCTGTCTCAAGGTTTTTTCCTTTGGTATGCCTTCCGGCAATCCGTTGGGCCGAACCTTTACCCCGATGGCTCCTACATCATGGGCCAACTCAATAAATTTTTTTGTAAGCTCAACGTTTTCCCTGACTACAACAGGGTCAGGTGAATGATACTCGCATGTAGTGCCTAAACTGAGCAGTTTAACGGGTGATGACTCAAAAATTTCTCTAACACGTTGCCTCTCTGCTTTACTGAGTGTTGGCTCAACGCCGTGGGCATGGGTTGTACGGAGCTCTACTGCTTCAAATCCAGTTTTGCTGCACATATCTATAATAGTTGCGATATCCCATTTCCTGGCAAGATTATATGTTACAAGCCCTAGCTTCATTTACTTCACCACTTCAATGCAGATCCCAATAAACCATTTAAGTATTTCATCTAACACACCATTCTCTTCAACCATATTAATCACATC
>CAYSTQ010000273.1:0-2736 GCA_964433855.1 uncultured Thermoproteales archaeon | reverse complement strand
TTGGCGTTTTAAGTTTAAACAGTGACTCAAAGTTCTCCTTTGGAGAGCCAAAATACCGCTTTTCCAACTTTAAAATAGCTTCTAAATCTTTTAGAGCGGCTCTTCGAACAACCGGCATAACCTTTTCACCTTTGATAGAGATTTTTGTTTAAGGGACGAAATCTTTTTACCTATAAAGGTTACGTTACATTTCTAGAAAGTATAACCTTCGATATTTAAAACTATTCCGGAGCACCAATATATATCTTGAGCCGCGCATTTATTCTATTTCCCCAAATTTTTAGCTAAAAACTAGAAAATAACTACGAAAACATTTTTACCTAGAAAACTTAAAAATAAGTTGTTAGGAAGTCGTGGATGGTGTTGCGTTTGTCACTTGATGTTCACGCATTCAGAAGTGTAAGAGAAGTGATTGGATACGTGGACAAAATCTTGCAGAATTTGGAAAAGAAAGCACAGATACTTGAAAAGCTATATAATGATACAAAAGCTAGGGCTGAGAGACTAATGAAGCTTGAAAAATATTTTAGCGAGATCTTAGGTGGGGATGTTTCCAGTATAAGAGAGATAGACTTAATGGGTCTTAAAGTAATAGTTGACTCGAGGCCAGTAGATGAACTCAAGGTCTATGACGAGGTTCTATCTTCAATCAGAGACCGAATAGATGCGTTAAGAAAAGTCAGGAAAGTGATAGAGCCCCTGGCTAATACCTTGGATCAGGGAGAAAATATTCAGATACTTTTAGAAACCATGAATGGTATTCCGATAAGATTGCTTATTAAAATGCCTGAGTAGGATGCGTCACTATGGGAAAGCGGGCGGTCTCAATATTAATACTGTTAATAATGTTGATCTCAGTTATAACATATGTTATAATAGCATTTAAACCATGATTTAATTTAGATAAACAATTTACTTATAATGTTATTTATAATAATATTGCTCAAATGGTTATTGAGCAATCTTTTTAAACATCTTTCCCATGCTTTCTAAAAGGGATAGGTCATGGGAGGTAAAAAGAGGCCTACTATTTCACAACTAGAAAAGAGGCTTAAACGGGAAAGAATGGAGAAGGAGAAGGCCCGTAAGGAAAAGATAAAAGGCGAAGTTAGAGTGGGGTCAGTTAACGTATCTATAGATGAAGTCATGCGAGAAGTCGTTAGGGCTAATTATGTAACTCCTTACCAGCTTGCCTCTAAAAGCGGAATTAAGATAAGTGTTGCTAGAAAAATTTTGAAAGAACTTGAGGAAAAAGGATTTCTCAAATTACTTGATAAAAATCGCAGGATTGCCATATATGTGCCTGCTAAAAGCTAAGAATATTTAATGATAATCTTCCATCATGCGGCTTCATGAAATAATATAAAATTAATGTTCTAAAAATATTTAAATTAATTTTTTGCTTCTCTTCAAAATTTAAAAGTTTTCGGTCACCGCTATTGCTGGCAGAAATTGAGAAAACTAAAAGATTAAGTCTACAAGTGGTTTTTTCTCCTTAATTCGAGGTAATAGCTTGGTGGCGTTAATCACCCCTAAAGTAGACCTTTCAACATATCCTAGTTCAAGTAGCCGCTTTAACAGATTTTCGGGGTGCTTAACCCCCATGTTTTTCATATCCATTAGAAAGCGTATTTCCCCCACACTCCAGTAAGAATTAAGGTAGCTTATGGCTTTTCTCAGATCTTCATCCAATTCCTCCGATGAAGGAGTAGGAGGCACTTCAGCCTCAGCCTTTTTCGCTTCGTAGCGCTGAACAGAAGGCTTTTGTAAAACAGGTTCTAACAACATAGTTGGCTTCTCCTTTTTTACGTGTTTAACTGGTGGTTTCTGAATAGGTTTGTGTTGAGGCTTCTCATTTTTCCTCTTCGTTAAAGCTTCAGGCTGGCTAATAAAGTTCATTAGTGATGTAACATCTCTGGGTTTAGCTCTCCTCTTTGTAGGCCTATGTTTTTTGGCTGCGGGCTCTTCTCTTTTCTTAGCAGGCTTCTTAAGCTTTAGCATAGTCGGTAATTCAACCGGAGGCATTCCCTCAACCATGACGCTTTCCTCACCGGCCTCTATGATGCCTTTCCTAAGAAGCTCATGAACTATTGCTTGAAGCGTTATAGCGCCTATCCCGTTTTTATCACCCCAATCGATTAGTTCCTCAACTGAAGCTATCCCCCCTTTCAGAATTAAATACGTTTCAAGCTGTTTCACCAGCTTCTCAAACTCATTCTCCATATATTCCGCCTCTAGATTTTACACGTAAGGGTATTAAATGAGTGCCATCACACGTCTCGCCAGTGTTAAGATTGGTAAATCCCTCCCGGCATACGGCGAACGTCATGCCATATTCTGAAACCAATCTACTCACTTCCCTCAACATTTCATATCTTCTTTTTTCTGAAAGATATCTATATCCATGGAAAAAGACCCCTTTCTCCAAATATAGTTCTTTAAGTATCGGCGCCTTCTTCGGAAAGGCTTTTATAATACGGTTTAAGCTGTCAGGTTTGGCCTTGTAAGTCGAGGAAGTTATATGTTTCACGCCGGCTTCGGCAAGTTTTCTAACTAATACAGCAAGCATGTCGTAATCATCGTTTAAACCCGGTATTATAGGATCTATTCTTGCCGAGCATGGAATTCCGGCTCTGGTTAGGATGTTAATAGTTTTTAGCCTTTCATTAGGGGGTGGCGCGGCCGGCTCTAAAACCTTTGCTAGTTGGTTAGATAGGGTGGTTATGGTTATTGAAA
>CAYSTQ010000272.1:0-2752 GCA_964433855.1 uncultured Thermoproteales archaeon | reverse complement strand
TTCTATTAAGATAAGTATTAGGGGGTATGATCCGTGAAGCTCGGGATATATTCATTCGGAGGATGTGAGGGCTGCAGATATAGGCTGGCCGATCTGCTTTTGTCGCTGAGCAATGAATTGGGAATTGAAATCGTTTACGAGCCTCTTATAGGCTTATCAGAGGAGCGGGATGAATACGATGTAGTGCTTGTCGAGGGATCAGTAGCCTCTAAAGAGGATATTGAAAAGCTCCGAGAGATAAGGCGTAAGGCTAAAATATTAATCGCTTTAGGTTCCTGCGCTACCCTGGGCGGAATACCCGGTCTTAGAAGGTTTACTGATGAGGGATTCGTTAAATCCGTATATGGCGGCGTAGAGCTACCGAAGACGCCAGTTAACCCCGCTCCGCTGAGCAAGTACGTTAAGGTCGATTACTGGATACGGGGTTGTCCACCTACTCACGAAGACTTCAGAAGAATACTCTACCTGGTAGCTAGGACCTCTTGGTTTAGGCAGGGAGAGCGGAGGCTGGACTTCTGCAGGGAATCCATCTTTAACCTGGAGGGGAGGGCGATAACGTTACAGGGCGACAAATGCATCGTATGCGGTAGATGCGTTAAGGTATGCGGAGACATGGGGATAAACGCTATAGATATGGCTTACAGGAGTATCGAGACAATGGTCGTGACGCCGTTTAAGGCTAGGCTGGACGACTCCAGCTGCATAAGCTGTGGACAATGCACCCTCTTCTGCCCTGTCGGAGCGATAACAGAGACGAACGACCTGCCCAAGGTTCAGGACATGCTTAGAGAGGGCATAGTGTCCGACGTATATATTGAGCCTGAGAGCTTGGCGGCAATATGCGAGTACTTCAACTGTAGCGTGGAGACCGTGGTCGGCGGGCTTAAAAAACTAGGTTTTGAAAAAGTGGTTATATGGCGGCCGGGGCATCGCTTAAACAATGAAAAAACCGCTATTCTGCCAGCTAGCGAGGCGGAATACCTGTTTATAGAGAAGTTCTATCCTCAACTAGCTAACTATCTGGCTGACCCCCCTAAGCTAAAGGCGGAAAAAGCAGTGCTCATAACCCAGTGTACGGCTAGAAAGCTTTCCACGGGAGAAAACGTGCTTACCACTAGGGAAGCTATAAGAATGCTGGCCCCCTTGGATCTTGAAGCCATCGACCGCTCCCCTCCCAGCGAAGTTCTAGATGAACGCTTAGAAGGGCTTTCCGTAGCGACAGGGCCTTCAGAGGTGAGAAGGGCGATGGATAACTTCATAAACGGCCGGAACAGCCGGATAGAGATACGTATTTGCCCCGGCGGATGCGTCCACGGCGGCGGGCAGCCTTTCGCTAAAGAGGGGTTCTCTGAGGGAATCGAGAAAAGGCTTAGAGAAATAATCTCCAGGTTTTTCTAGTCTTCCTCCACGATCCTAAGCAGCGTCTCGATTATTCGAGGCAACGTTTTTTCCACTTCCTTGCTCAGCCCTACTCCCGGCTCGATTCTCTTAGCCTCGACGCCGACAAGAACTATCTCGGCGGGCATCTTATCCGGGAACAGCTCGTATCCAAGTTTAACGGCCGAGACGAGGTCTACACCATGAGCATACCTATTTAAGCCCTCCGGCTGGCCGCTGAGCAACTCCTTCATGTTTAACGTGACTATCCTGCCCGGCGGCCCACCGGTTTTAACGGCGTCCACAACCACCACTTTATCGAAACCACACATTTCATCTATAAGCCTGAGGCCCCCGGTGCCCCCCTCCACCACTTTAACGCCTTCAGGTAGCTTAATACTCGACAGTCTTTCAGCCACCACAGTCCCTACGCCGTCATCCCCCATCAACGGGTTTCCGAGACACAGTACTAGGATCCTTCCAGACAACTACTGCCACCTTCTAACCCACGATCTTATATCGTTCATCATCCCTGGTTTAATCTCATGCCCAGCATCATACATTTTTAAAACAAGCTTGTCAGCGAGGCCTCGCTCCTTATAAGCCTTCTCAAGGGCCTCATACGCCTTAAACACGCTTTCGGGGGGGACGATAATGTCTTTTCTACCGCCGATTAAAAGCAGTGGGGTAGGCGGGCACTTCTCAGCGAAAAACACCACGTCGGCTTCACGAACCACCCTATCATTCTCCAGCACGTCTACACATCCTATACCGAATATCTTCCTTATTTCAGGGCTTTTCCTGAAGACCTCTAGAACACTCCCGGCGCCCGCGGCGACTGCTACCGACAGCCTCTTTTCAACGGCTATGGCTCTGAAAACGATCATGCCGCCCATTGAAAAACCTATGACGCCTATCTTCTCAACACCCTTCTCCGTCAGCAGGTACGATACTATATCTCTAACATCATCGCCTGTCTCCTTCACCATACGGGCGAAGTTAACCGGGTTCTCTCGAACCAGCTCCAGTGGGTCACGCTCAGCCCTTTCACCATGCCCCCAGGCGTCTGGAAACACCATGATAGTGTCGGGAAATCCTAGACTGTCCTTGAACGGCAACACGGCGTCTTTACTCCCGCCGAACCCGTGGAGGCATATTATGGCCTTTTCACCGTCGCCGAACAGGTAAACCGGGGTTCTGCCAATAACTTCTTTAATGGGCTTGGCGGACGCCATGGATGCCCACCTCTCCGGAGGGGTACAGAGCACTCGCTATAAAAAACCTTATTTTAAAAATATTAGTTTTCGATTCTGGGTCCATAGGGCGACAAAGGATGATGCTGCAGGTAGCTCTCGATATCGTGTCGCTAAATAAG
>CAYSTQ010000271.1:0-2803 GCA_964433855.1 uncultured Thermoproteales archaeon | reverse complement strand
CCATCCGTCTCAACAACTCTCCATCCGAACGCCCTCCACCCCTCGCTCAGAGGCTTCTTCCTCTTCACTTTCTCAGTCGGGCCAGTGTGCTGAAGCCAGTTTCTATCGACCACGCAAGCGAGCGACCGAACCAGCGAGCACCCAGCTACCGTATAGGGCCGCTAGGATGTTTACTGAGGAAGCCGAGGAGCCTGTATGCCACCCTAGTCTCTCCGACCTGAGTCTCTTAAGCCTTTTAGAAGTTCTATGGGCAATTTCTTCCAGAAGTTCCAGAGGTATATTTCTGGATTTGAACGGAGCGTATTTCTCAAAAAGCCCTATAGGTTCAGGCCTCGATATTAGAGCGACATCACACCCACATCTGTGTCCGGGGTAACCTTACTAAACTTTTATTTAAAGGTTTTCCAAGGTGATATTTATGAGAAACCATCCATGGAGCCTCTCAGAATTATTTAACCTCGTCAAGTCTTATTCTAAAACCATTTAAAGCTTCCGGGGGCCGGGAAGGCTATAGCATCCACGGAGCGTTTCTAAAGCTTATATATTTTAAGATGTACGTCTTCTCGGCGATCCGCCTTGTCCAGGAGAGAGCCCGTAGGCGGCCCTTTCGAAACCGTTGAATCTGCATCCGTCAAGCTAAAGCACGTGGATATAGCTAGAGGGGTTGAAGAAGAGGTCGGCGGTAAACGCTACGAGCTCAGGTTCAGGTTTAAAACAATGGATAAAACCGCCTTGGGGAAAGCCAGGCTCTACCTGCCCGACAGATGGAGGGGAAGGCTTCCCCTCGTGATAAGCGCTCACTACGAGATGCCTGAGGGGAATATCGCTGGCTACCTTAGAAAGGGGTGGGCCGTCCTAACCCCGTTCAAAGTGCCGAAGGAGTATCTGCTCAACATAGCCGGTGAAAGCCTTATACACACGCTAAACCTCGTGAGGCTTGCCAAACTATTGCCTGCGGTGGACTACTCCAGGATAGCTGTGGTCGGCGGCAGTGCTGGAGGCTACCAGGCCGCCATGACTGCCTCCCACGTCTTCGCTCTAAACGCTGTGCACGTGATAAGCGGCGTCGCAAACCTGCCCTACAACCTCAGGTACTTCGAGGAGAACATGGATATAATAGAGTCACGAGACGAGCCCGGCTTCAAGGTCCTCCGGGAACTCATCCCTCTTGTGCTCGGAACAAGAGACGGAGTGAGGGCCGATTACGGAGATCCCCGCTGGCTAGCCCTCTCCCCCGTGGGCAGGGCGAAGCTAATGACTTCACCGACACTTTTCACACACAGTACAGCTGACCTCATAGTACCCCTGGAACAGGTTATCCCAGACAGGACAAGGCTACGGGGGCTTCCCGGAAGCTTCAAGTACAGGCTTAACGGGCTGACAGGCCCGGGATACAGGCTCTCCCTCATGGATGTGTTGCCCGGGAACGACCGTGAGGTTTTAGAGGAGAAGCTTCCCAAGGGGCTCCCTACAATATGGGAGGAGGGCGAGCCGGCCTACGTCCAGGCCAGGTTCAGCGCCCTAAAGACTTTCTCGATCTTCATCATTGACGAGGGTGAACTAACGCCGAGCTGCGCCCACACCAAGTACAAGTTCGTCCTGGACGACAGGAACTTTTTTGAGCACTGTTTCTCTAGGCCGCTTCCCGGCAAAGCCCTGACCGCCGCCAAGCTAAGGGACATGATGGCCAGCCTAGCGGATCTACGCCAAAGCTTTACGGAGCCGGAGAAGTTTAAGGAGCTTCTTCCGTCTCTGGCCGACGTGATCCTCGGCCTCAAAACATACGTCAAGGAAGGGGAGGACAGGGTCATCAGACTTAAAACGCTTTATAGCCAGCTTCCCTCCAGCCTAAGAAGCCTAGACGTCCACGTTGAAGTTGCTGGACGGGCTGTCAAGGCCGTCTTCGACGAGGAGCCTCTGGCAGGCCTATGCTTCTTCGAAGCTATCCTGGCAAAGCTGTCCGGCGCATGTCCAGAACCGATCCTGGAGAGTCTTCAGGCGAGTTTTCCAGGAAGCCGGTACTGTGAAGCCTTGAAGCTTATAAAGAGGCAGGGCGCACTATAGCCCTTCAAGTCACGTTAGGACTATCTCAGCTCCTCCGGGGGCTTTCTGCCCAGGGCCCTATAGATCTCCTTCACAAACACGGTGTCCGGCACTACACCCTCGAACTCCACGGCCTCGTTTATCACTATTTTAGGAACGTTCCTGACACTCCATTTATCCGCCAGCTCCCTGAACTCTAGGGCCTCTATCCCGTCCCCCACGATGTTCTCGTTGACGATGGCGTATTTATGCGCCGCCCTCACGGCGAGCGGGCAGTAGGGGCAGGCTGGGGTTACAAAGACCATTATGTGAACCCTTTCGTCTATCTTCTCCAGAGCCTTCCTGACCAGAGGGTTTAGCCTCGGCGAGCCGGTGGAGGCATCGACCACGTCCTCCAGAAGAGTTCCGTACTCGTAGCCTGTCGGGGTTCCGAAAAACCTCATGTTGTAGGGCCTGGCGCCATGGATAACTATCGCCGGGTACATGTCGATACTCATCTCGGCGGCCCTAGAGGAGCCGGGCTCCTCCTCGACTATCCTTATCTTTCCCCCGGCTAGGCCTGCTAGAAGGTCGAGTATCTTCCTTATCTCGCGGGATCTTCCGCCGTCTGATCTGAAGAAGAATATGGTTACGGGATCCTTCATCTTGGAGAGCCTGTGCTTGGTGAAGTTAAGCGTGGCGGCGTCTATCTCCGGCATAAGGCGACCACCTTTTAACGATATAGCATTGTTAACCCCTAATAAGGCTTAATGTACAGCTT
>CAYSTQ010000270.1:0-2807 GCA_964433855.1 uncultured Thermoproteales archaeon | reverse complement strand
GGGTAGAATGGTCTCGTTCAGGTTCGTCGACAAGGAGAAGCCGCAGCGGACCGTAAGCCACTACTATGTCAGGGTGGTGCAGGTGAACGGCGCCAGGGCCTGGTCCAGCCCGGTCTGGGTGACCCGTGGAGACCTGGCTGCGTCCAGGGTGACGTGCCGTGTCGTAGACGGGGGGCTTGAGCTTGGGTGTGCCGGGGCTAGGCCGCCGGGCAGCGTCGATCTACTGTTTTTCAGAGAGCACCCATTTAGACGTTCCAGCCCGACCAGCTTGGAAGGAGTTGAAACCGGCTGCGCGGTCTGGGCTGAGACCGGCACGGATGGAGAGATAACGCTGAGGATCAGGTTTAAGAGCCGGCGGCCAGCCAACTTCAGGGGATACCTGAGGATAAGCGGGGCGGCAGACTACTTCGTTGAGCCGGTTGGCTTCGCCGTCGCCAAATACGGCGGCGACCTGTTCACCGACGACTACATGGGCTTCGTAGAATGGGATGTAACCCCCTCATCCCGCCTAAACCCGCTGGACACCAGCGACGTGAAAGGGCTGGACATCTCCGTGGAGATAAATCCGTTTAGGGAAGCACGCGTTGAGCTTGACGTGCTCCAGGACGGGGAACGCAGGCCCAGGCATATGTACGTCTTCGGCACACCCGTAGACAGGCTGCCAGTCGAGGTAATCCTGTACGACCCGGCTAGAGCGGTTTCAAAAACCAGAGTTAAGCTGGATCTAAGCAGCGTGAAAAGGATAGCTGCGGGGAAGGGCTACGTCCTCATATACCCGTCACACTACACGAGTAAAGGGGCCGGATACGTCCTGCTAAAGAAGCAGCGTTAAGCTCTTCATTTAAGTAACGCTATCGGGAATAGTAGAACCTACTTCTTTAATAGTCACCGACACAATCCCTATCTTCGACATCTACAGTCCTGTTTTCTAAACCTTAGCAGAATGTTATTTGGACTTCTAATGTTTCTGTAAAGCCCTTGAATGCTTTGAACTTGTATCTTAATAATACTATTTTATAAGGTTCAGCTCTTAATAAGCGGCTAAAGCATCCCTAATCTATTAAGCCGAGACGAGGAGAAACAGCGCGTTTAAAGGGGCCAGCATTAAAATGCGACGCTGTACTTCTCTACTAGGTCATTTAGATATTATAATGTCATCTGGCTAGATTTGTTAGAAAGTTTTATATGCTAGATACCGAATCTATGTTTTAGAGGTAGACCACATTGGCTAGAGTACAGGTCAATTTAAAGCTGGAGACCAGCCTAGTGAGAGAGATAGAGAAGCTTGTTGAAAGAGGTGTCTTTAGCAGTAAGACGGAGGCTTTCTCTGAAGCACTACGTCTACTAATAAGGTCGTACAAAGCTAGGGAGCTAATAGAGCGAATCGATAGGATTAGGGAGGGGACAGAAGAAATGCCTAGCGTCACTAAAGCCGTAATCGAGGCACATGAGGAGGAGGATTAGCGCTGACCACTAGAATAGCCGTTGATTCATCAGTGATCGTGAAGTGGTTTAAGAAAGGAGAAGCGTCTGAGAGAGAAGCGTTAAAACTTAGAAACGACGTGCTATCAGGCGTAATAAACCTAGTAATGTCTGAATGGGTATTTCTAGAGGTTGTCAGAGGGCTTACGAAAGCCGGCTTCCCTGGAGACAGGATAATCCAGGCCTACAACATACTGGAGGAGATGGCCGACTTGGGTTTTATAGAGGCTATACCGATCTCTAGGCTGTTAAATAAAGCAAGAGACCTAGAGATACAGTTAAAGTTGTACGCGTCAGACGCGGTAAATCTAGCCTCCGCCTTAGTGAACTCAGTAGATATGCTGACCGAGGATAGGCATCTACTCCGTAAACCTGTGAAGGATTCCATGAAAAAATTAGGGTTAAAAGTTCTTCGACTCAAGGATCTCTATGGAGACCATACAAGCATGTGAACTGGATCCTTCGCGTTAAAAATAGTATTAAATCGTGATACCGCTAGGAATTCACCCGGAGAAAGAGCTAAGCCTTAGCCCGCCAAGGATGCCGGTCATCATGACCCTATCTGAGCTCGTCTATCTTTTTAAACGCCTTGCGCAGGGCTAAGAGGGACAGAGGGAATAACACTAGTACATAGAAGCCAAGCACCATAGATCTTACCTGGATATTCCTGAAGTCCCCCACGAGAATCTCCCTCGCACCCATTATCGCATGGGTCTGCGGGATGACGAAGGATAACGCCCGTATTTCCGGCGGAAGCAACGATACCGGAAAGTATACCCCTGAGATCAGGTTGGACAGGACGTTAACGATCCACGTAACTGGGTTCTCGGGGGCCATAAACCTGTATTTCTTAATGATGACTACCTCATAGGATGCGGCGAGGAAGCCTATTGAGATTATGGCAACGTAGCTTAGGATTAGCCATAACACCAGAACTAGAGAGTTAAAGAGGCTGATCACGCCGAAACCCGTTTTAAATATCCCCATGAGCACGCCGAGGACAAAGTAGGCTAAAGCGAAGATGAGCTGGTACGAGACAGACCTAACTTCGTTCGCCACGATTATTACGCCCTTGGGGATTTTAGCGAGTCTAAGGTAGTCGTACATTGAGAGCATGCTGAACCTGAAACCGTACGTTCCCGCTATTATCTCCCTTATCGCTCGACGCGGCGACGAGAGAGCCGCGTTAAGTACCCCGCTTAGAATCAGGCCTATAAGAATATACGATATGAATCCCGTCCCCGCGGAGCCGCTCACGTACACCGAGTAGTAATGATAGGAGAAGAGAGACACGAGTAACTGGATCAGTTGGAAGGGCACGCTGA
>CAYSTQ010000269.1:0-2823 GCA_964433855.1 uncultured Thermoproteales archaeon | reverse complement strand
ATCCCCTTGATGTTTTGACTTTTATCCGTATCTGGCGGCCGGGCTTAAAGCCTAGGTTTTTAAGTAACCCGACCAGTTTCCTCTCCTCTATTTTTCCCTCTTCCACGCCTATTAAGCCCAAGCCTAGCCCCTCTAAGCCTAAATAGAGGGAGGGCCACCATCAATATAAGTTGTTCCTTAAACCTCTGGCGATACTGTTTTTAAATACCTTGTTGACTAGTAGCTTGGTGCGGAGACATGTCCGATTCCTTTGTCGTAAAAAGGGTTAGGGCGAGGGAGATACTGGATTCGCGCGGCAACCCCACAGTGGAGGTTGATGTATATACTGAGCACGGTTTCGGTCGAGCAGCCGTACCATCGGGCGCTTCTACAGGCATACATGAAGCCCTTGAGTTAAGGGATGGGGATAGGAGATTCCATGGAAAAGGCGTTCTCAGAGCCGTTAGAAACGTGAACGAGATAATTGCCCCAGAGATAGTCGGTATGGACGCTAGACTGCAGCGTGAAATAGATGAGAAAATGAGGCGGCTGGATGGAACTAGCAATAAATCTAAACTGGGCGCTAATGCCATACTTGGTGTAAGTCTGGCAGTGGCCAAGGCTGCCGCTGACACGTACGACATGCCGCTCTACAGGTACTTGGGGGGTATTAGGAGCCGCGTGATGCCTGTGCCTTTAATGAACATTTTGAATGGAGGCAAGCATGCAGGCAACGAGCTTAGTATACAGGAGTTCATGATAGTGCCTGTCGGCGCCGATAGTTTAAGGGAGGCGCTCCAGATAGGATCCGAGGTCTATCATGAGCTTAAAGCGTTTCTGAAGGCTCGTTTCGGGTTATCAGCGATAAACGTGGGTGACGAGGGGGGCTTTGCTCCACCGCTCAACAAGACCCGGGATGCTTTAGACGCCCTTATCGAAGCTATTAAAAAGGCTGGTTATGATCCTGACTCAGACGTCGTTATAGCGATGGATGCTGCTGCTTCAAGCTTTTACGATGAAGATAGTGGTAAATATAAGATCGATGGAGATGAGCTTGGCCGTGAGGAAATGCTTGAGTTCTATATTAGCCTTGTTAACGAGTACCCAATAAAGTCGATTGAAGACCCGTTTTTCGAGGAGGACTTCGAAGCTTTTGCTGAGTTAACCGGGAAGATAGGAGATCATATCCAGATAGTTGGTGATGACTTATTTGTCACTAACGTGAACAGGTTGTCAAAGGGTATAGAGTTGGGGGCCGCCAATGCCTTGTTGCTTAAAGTTAATCAGATAGGGACTTTGACTGAGGCTATAGATGCCGCTGAACTATCGTTCAGCAACGGGTATAATGTGATCGTTAGCCATAGGTCTGGTGAAACGGAGGATGCAACTATTGCCCACTTAGCAGTAGCGTTGAACACCGGCCAGATAAAAACGGGGGCTCCGGCTAGAGGAGAGAGGACGGCTAAGTACAATGAGCTGCTCCGCATAGAGGAGGAGCTAGGCAGCGAGGCCATCTATCCAGGTCTTACTGCTTTAAAACCGCGTAAATAGTTTTCGGCTGTAAAAAATTTTTAAACAATTTATATAATTAATAATTAAATATAGTTATCATAATAAATTTATATAGATCTCTTAGTTTTGTTAATTGCGACAACTTTATTAAAACGCTGTTTAAAGCTCTTTAGAGGTTGCTGGGCTATCATGAAAAGACTATGTTAAAAGGTGTTGTTTAATGAGCATTGCTTGGCATACATTTACAGTTGAAGATACTCTAAAAAAGTTAAATTCAAAGATTGAAGGATTAAACAGCGATGAGGCTGCAGAACGGTTGGCAAAATACGGTTATAACGAAATAAGGGAAAGAAAACGGAGATCCCCGTTGATTCTACTGCTAGACCAGTTCAAGAGCATACTGGTTTTAATGTTGATAGTAGCTGCAGTATTTTCCTTCACTATAGGCGAGATGATCGACGCCGTAATGATAGCAATCATAATTATTCTAAATGCTATCCTAGGATTCACACAGGAATACAGGGCTGAAAAATCTATTGAGGCCTTGAAGAAGCTCGCCGCCCCTAAGGCTTCAGTATTACGTGATGGTATAGAGGTACAGATACCTGCCAGAGAGGTGGTTCCAGGAGATATTATTGTTTTAAAGGCTGGAGATAAGATACCGGCAGACGCCAGGATCGTTGAGGCCGTTAACCTAATGGTTGATGAATCTATACTGACCGGCGAATCTATTCCGGTCCAGAAATCAGTCGAGCCTATTGAAGAAGAGGGCGTGCCTGTAGCTGAACGGCGGAACATGGTTTTCATGGCGACTACCGTCACGTACGGACGGGGTAAAGCCGTCGTTGTGGCTACAGGAGAGTCCACCGAATTTGGCAAGATAGCTAAGCTAATACAGGAGGAGGAAGAGGCTACACCGCTGCAGAGAAGGCTTGAGAGATTCGGGAAGTGGCTTGTAATAGCGACCGTCGCTCTTACAGTATTAGCTGCTATCGAGGGATTGTTAGAGGGGCTTGCATGGAGTGAAGTGTTCCTAACGGCTATAAGCCTTGCGGTCTCAGCTGTTCCTGAGGGGCTGCCAGCAGTCGTTACCATAACTTTGGCGCTAGGGGTTCAACGGATGGCTAGACGTAAAGCGATAATTAGAAGGTTGGCTGCTGTTGAAACGTTAGGTAGTGCTACGGTAATATGTACGGATAAGACCGGTACTATAACCTCTAACGAGTTAACAGTGAGGAAGATATATGTAGGCGAGGTGGAGCTGGAGGTTACAGGTACAGGATATTCGCCTGAAGGAGAATTGCGTATTAACGGTAGAAGGGTTAACGTAAA
>CAYSTQ010000268.1:0-2871 GCA_964433855.1 uncultured Thermoproteales archaeon | reverse complement strand
TTACCGACTAATGCTCCGCTTCTAGTGAGCCTGTCTAGCCTTGCAACGTTAACATAAAGCACGTCATTAAGAAGATAATCTATCCCTCCATAGGTGTGGGCGTGGCCGAAGATATGCACTAGCGGCTTGTACTTTTCAATCAAGTAGTTTATCTCGACAAGGCCTGTATGCGCCCCCTTACCCCCTACGCCTTTAAAGCCTTTGTCTAGTATCCCGAAGGGCGGGTAGTGCGTCACCAATATTACATTTCCATCAACCTCAGGATAAGGCGTGAAATTCAGCCCGTGTCCAACAAGCCAGTAGTCACCGAGCTTAACAGGGCCTTTACTGTCAAGATCCACCAGGAAGCCTGAGTCTTCAGAGAAGTCAGAGCCTATGTCCCAGTTCCCCCTTACGATATATACTTTTTTACCTAGGCTTTCAAGCTCATTCAATATGTTCTGGAGATTTTCAGGCTCAGCCGGGTTTCCGAGATCCCCCGCTATTACTACCGCGTCAAAATTAAGCTTCTTTATCTCAACATCCCGCACAAGGGTTTTAAGGGGTTCCAGACTCCCGTGTACGTCTGAGAACGCGAGCAACGTAAGTTGCGGCACGTAACATGACACCTCGCTGCATATACCTATGCTTATTTATCGTGGCCAGGCTTATCAAACTTTACTGTTCCTAGGGTCTCCATGTATTCCTGGTATCACGAGTAACTATAACCGGGCTACTTATACGTACCGCTTTAAACCTCCACCTGCGCCCTATTCTAGCCGCCACCACAGCGTCTACACGGCGGTTCTTGACAGCCACCCTATCCCTTGTATCCAGCAACCTCGTTACAGCGCCACGTGAAATATATACCCTAACTCTCCCTCTGGTAGCCATTATGACAGCTGTTCGGCCGGGCTTAACAGCCTTAATAAGGCCCCCAACCCTAGATACTCTCCACCCTCTTTTGATAAGTAGTTTCTCCAGCCGTTCCCTGGGATTTATCTCCTTACTCATTCCAGCATTCTCCCCGTTGAATAATAATTGAGGTTCACCAACCGACGTATATTAACCTATGCTGAGCCAGAGGCTTTAAAACGATATTAAGGTTTAATCCGTTTAGGCCTTAAACAGATTTAGATCCTCTAGGGGTTTAAAGCATGCTTGAGACAGCCTTGAACATCATAGTCGCCCTAGGCGCTCTGTTCTCCGCCTACATATTACTGGTCAACTTTTTACTGTATCTTAAAGGTCAGCGGCAAGCCGATGAGCCGAGCCCAGGGATAAACACCTATCCCATGGTTTCAATTCTCATACCTGTGAGGAATGAGCCTCCAGTCCTAGTTAAAAGAGCGCTAGAATCTTTGATCAGGCTTGACTGGCCCAGGGACAAACTGGAGATAATAATTATAGACGACAGCGAGCCGAACAGCTTCCGAGAGATAAAGGAGGCTGTAAACGATTTCGAGGAACTAAACGTAAGGCTTCTTCATAGGCTTACTCCGCGCGGAAGGAAGGCCGGCGCCCTTAATGATGGCGCCCGGCTTTCAAAAGGCGAGTACCTAGCTGTATTGGATGTTGACTGCGTGGTTTCAACCAATTTCCTACGGGAGACCGTGGGGGTGTTAGAGGCTGATAGAGAATGCGGCTATGTACAGGCTAAAACCGTGGTACGGAGACGGGGGGGATTAGGCTACCTAGCTACGCTTTCAATAAACGAGTATAGGCGGGGAGTACTCCTGAAGGGACTGGCAACAATGAAAGTGCCGCAAATAGTAGGTTACGGGTTTGTCGTCCGTAAAAAGGCTTTAATGGAAGCAGGGGGATGGGCTGAATGGTCCTTGACCGAGGATGTTGAGCTAACAGTTAGACTGTCCGCTGAGGGATGGACTGGAAAGTATACGGAGAGGGCTGTTGTCGAGTATGAGGCTCCGCCTACTTTATACGATCTTAAGAAACAGCAGGAACGCTGGATGTATGGGGTTTTCCAGGTCGCAGTAAGGGTTTTATCGTTGCCAAGCCTGGGTTCGCCACTAAGGAAAATGATGATGCTTACATACCTCCTGTTTTTCATGGGGCTAACCTTAAACATTCTTATATCCACGGTGCCCATAGCCTCAGGTCTAGTAGGCCTGTTTTTTAAGCCTAGAGCTTTACTGATAGTTTCAACAGCTCTCTTAAACATAGCCGCTATAGCCTTTACATACTCGCTTTATCATCTGCTTAAAGAGGCCGTCGGCGTCAAGGAGGCTGTATACGCGATAGCCGCATCATCCGTCTTTTTCAACTCATTATCGCACTCGGCCCTACTGATGTTTATTAAAAACCTGCTAGGAGTAGGCCATGAATGGAGGGTGACGCCTAAGATCGGGGGAGGTAGAGGGGTTCCTCCAGATACTGCTGTTGTTGCCTCTCTGATGGCTCTAAGCCTCGCGCTATCACTGTTCTATTCGCCATATGTGTCAGCATGGCTAACCGGTTTACTGGCAAGCTACCTGTTCTTTTTAGCGAGCTGTATTAGACGCTAACATGTAAACCTTATAGGCATCCTTTTTATCTTTACATTTGGGTGTATAGGATTGTCCTTGCATGACCTGGCATTAACAACCATGTGGTTGGCCATCGCCTGTCTGACATATGTGTTCTTTAGGCGAACCAGACTACTCAACTCGTTTAAACCATATCTAGAGTCAACATCATTAATAGACGGCGCCGCCGCCCTCGTTGTGGCCTCCGTGGCCATACTTCTGTTGCCTGCTTTACTGTTCCTAATAGCTCTTTTCGTGGGTTTAATTATAGTGGTCGGAGTAGCGCTTTTCGTGCTGAAAAACATCAGGATCATTTAATAACCATGAGAAAGCTGGCCAGATAAGGCGCCACAGTAACTATGAAGGT
>CAYSTQ010000267.1:0-2888 GCA_964433855.1 uncultured Thermoproteales archaeon | reverse complement strand
TTCTAAGAGGAAAAGGAAGAAAGGTGTTCTTAGGAAGAGAGCAGAGGAGTTTCTTAGTAAGAGAAGGTAGCTACAGCATTGAACCTCGTTATCGACATCTCGGTCTTCATAAATAGGCTGTCAATCTATGATGAGGAGCGTAGTCGTAGGGCACAAAACGTGTTTAGGATCGTAGACAAGAGAGGCTACAACGTATTCGAGCCGCAGGTATTCGGCATCGAACTAGCTTCACAGCCTATCCGGAGGAAGCCTAGTGGTATAGCTAAGAGAATATATGATGAGGTTATAGAGAGAATCATAGTGGTTGAGGAGATAGATTACGACCTACTCCTAGACGTAGCGTTCCAGACTGGTTGTAGAACTATAGACACATACTACATCGCTACGGCCAGCATAGTCGATGGAGTACTGGTTAGTGCCAATAGGGTGATGGTTACTAACGCGAGAAGGTATGGGGTAAATGCGTACTACATCCACGATGCTAGAGAATACAGCAAGCTAATGTCAAAACTACAGTAACTCAATTCATCTCAGCCTTGTTGCTTTCAAAGTATCTGAGAATAAGCCTCTTTGCAAATATACGTAAATGCCCTTCAGCAACCCAACGTACAACATCTCTTTCTGAAACATCCTTTGGAACCCTAATATTAACAATTCTAGCCATATTCTTAACCCATGCATAACTCCATGTGAAGTACGATAAGTTTAGCGTAAATATCTATGCACTATATCATAATTGGATATATATGGTTAAAGATAATGTTATAAATTGCTTTTTATACTCTGTATAGAGTTCTCGAGCTTGAAAGGATCGATTCTTGCTGTTGTTTACGCAGCTATTAGGCTGTTATACACGCTCTACTAAGCGTGTTCAGGAAGGGCTTAGGTCTTGAGGAGCCACTTGAAGCAACATAAATACCCATGTGCTGGGACGTGATAACTTTATATAGAGCCGTTAAGTTACTTAGAAGGTAATACCTTCATATGTTTTGTTAAGCTTTAATAATTTGAACATATTATTAAAGCTTAACAAAACATAAATTAATGGTTAGGCGACTATCATGTCTAGGAAGATAGTAGTTGAAACATGCGGGCTTACGAAGATATTTGGTAATGTAAAGGCTGTTGACAGAGTTTCATACTCTGTAAAAAGAGGGGAGATATTCGGTATTCTAGGACCCAATGGTGCTGGTAAAACTACAACGATACGTATTACTATAGGTATAATACCTCCGGATAAGGGGGAAGCTTACATCCTGGGCTATAACGTTCATAGAGAACCTGTTAAGGCCAGAAGTTTCATAGGTGTAGTTCCAGAGATCTCAAACCCATACCCCGAACTTACAGTTTGGGATAATCTCATGCTTGTGGGGAAGCTTTACTGTATCCCTAAAAGAATTAGGGTAGAACGAGCTAAAAAGCTCCTAGAAGCCCTTAGAATCCAAGAGGTTTATAATAGAAAGGCAAAGGCTCTTTCTAAGGGTATGCGGAGAAGATTACTTCTGGCTATGGCTCTCATAAGCGACCCAGACATACTATTCCTAGATGAGCCGACATCCGGGCTGGACGTAATTAGTGCTAGGATAATAAGATCTCTTCTCCTAGAGTTAAAGAAACAGGGTAAAACCATAGTTTTAACTACGCATAACATTAATGAAGCTGGCATGCTATGCGATAGAGTTGCTATAATGAATAAGGGTAGGATAATAGCATCGGGCACTCCCGAAGAGCTTAAGATAAAGTTTGGAAAATACATCCGTATCCTACTTCGTTTTAATAAGGAGGTGAGTGTTGACGCCATTAAGGATAGGCTCAAGTATAATAAGGTAGTAGTTCAGGGAGCACGGATAACGATTATTTGCGGACTAAGTGATTTAGAGAATGTTCTTAGTGAGTTAGTTAACTTCATTAAATCACGTAACCTTAAAGTAAAGGAGTTCCAAGCATCAGGACCCACCTTTGAAGACGTATTCGTAGAGCTTATACAGGGCGGTGCTTAATGACTTTTTCAGAAATCAAAGATGCCTTAAGCAAAGTACTTGCTTTATGCTTAAAGGATGCAAAGCTTTACTATTTTAAAGGGCCTACAGTAGTTATGGGTGTTCTAATGCCTATGTTTCTATGGCTTGCTTTTTCCATAGGAGCGGGATACTCGTTGGTAAAGACCCTGCCCACGCTCATCGCCATTTCAGCATTCTTCGCATCCTCGTCTATTACCCCCATAATCATGCCCTGGGAAACTCGGCAGAGAACCTTAGAGATGCTGTTAAGTAGGCCCGTCACTATATATACTATACTTCTCGGCACAGCATTAGCATCCACGCTCTTTGGGATATTAATTTCCCTGGGCCTCGTATGTATAGGCTTATTGTTGAATTTGGTGCCTCAGAAACCATTGCTATTATTTCTTGGAATAGCCGTATCCTCCCTATGCTACTCCTTTATGGGATTACTCTTCGCAGCAATACCAACTGATGTACCAGCAGACGTCGTGTTCCTATCCAGCGCTATTAGGTTACCACTAGTATTCATAAGCGGGGTTTTCATACCTCTACAGAAATTACCTTGCTATATTCTACCCTTAGCTTTCTCCTCACCCCTAACCTATCTAACGGACATGATAAAGAGCATCTACTACCGCACTTCGTTCCTGAACCCACTACTAGATCTAGCGATTCTATCATTATTGACGATAATGTTCGCATTTCTAGCACTAATAACCAATAAAGCAACGCTAATGAAGCGACTATAATTTTGTTCTTGAGAACGTTTTACCACCTTTAACCACCCTAAATTTACTTAATGAAGTATAACTCAGTCGATCCTCCATGCAGTAAAACATTCTTACTTAAGTATAGAGGGAGTAGCATTAGGCCTAACCTAAGTCA
>CAYSTQ010000266.1:0-2912 GCA_964433855.1 uncultured Thermoproteales archaeon | reverse complement strand
TGTCAGGACGTATTTTCTCCCGCCGGAATCCCTGAACTCGAGGCTCCAGAGAGCATCCCTTTCCCCCTCTAGAGGGAGGATAAAGCTCTGCCCTGTTTCCCGGCTCACTATGTTCCGTAGCTCCCCGAATCTTTCCTGTGCGACATCAAGCTCTAACTGGAGAAGATCGTTGCCGATTAGGAGCCTACCACCATTAACCGTCAGAGACATGCCGACCACGGTTAATCAATAAGGCTAAGGCTAAATAGCTCTATCCGGTAGCCGGGCTCCTCGAGAAGCCGGCCAGGGTTTAGGCCTGCCTCCGCCACCGTATCATAACTATGGCGATCAGGGCGGCCACTATAGCCACGGGGAACAGGGTGGTGAAGGGGCTTGCAAATATTAGGGTGATCAGGCTCCTTAAGGGGTCTGGGGGGCCGAGGTCAACGTTTGTGTCGACCAGGGTTGCCGAGAACACGGAGACCACGCCTACAGCAGCCAGCAGGCCGTCGAAAGATAAATTAGTAGCATACAGAAGGAAGCCCGTGTCGGCATCATATACTCCGTCGAAGCGCTCGCCCGTATCCCCTGTTTCAGCCTTAAAGACTGGCAGTCTCGCCTCAACCCTGAACGCCTCCTGGCTTCCACCCTTGAAGTTAACGTAGATCCCGCCGCCGGTCCCATTCCCGTAGACCGTAGATCCGTTAACTAGGCACAGGGCTACTCTATCCCCGCGCCCAACCCCGGGCGGGAGCCACAGGTAGGTTATGCCCACAAGCCCCCCGCGCCCGCCTCTAACCTTCCTAGTCTCAGGATCCACGGCTACGGTCGCCGTATAGACAGCTTTGACCGCGAGCTTTCCTCCTTCACGACCCCTGACGAAGCTTCCCGGGAGAATAGTCAGGTTGACCGTGAACCCAACCCATTGCTGCGTTACTTCAATGATAGTTAGCGTGACGAAGACGTCACCCCGGACACTGCTTCCGTTAACGAAGACAACTCTGTCAACCCTATATTTTAGATATGTTCCCGGGCTCACTGCGTAAAGAGGCTGTAACGCGTATATATGGGGTGTCACCGTGGAGAAAGCTATCAGAAGGAGTGGTATTTCGGAAAAACGGGTTTTTAAGGCCATCTGGTGCCACCGCTTATCAGATTGTTTTTTTATATACAGAGAAATATATTTATAAAAGTTTCGATTTATAATTACCGGTGGTGTTTTTGGAACTTGTGAAGACGATCTCCTTATTCAAAAGATTCGGAAAGGTTCTCGCCCTCCGGGGCCTCAGCCTAACGATCCCCCGCGGGGTTGTCGCCGGGCTTATAGGGCCTAACGGGGCTGGGAAGACCACGACTATAAACATCCTCGCGGGCCTCGTCAAGCCGAGTAGCGGGAAAGCCTACGTGTTCGGCCTGGACTCTTGGCGCGACTCCTTCGAGATAAGGCGTAGAATGGGCGTTATGGCTGAGCGCCCTAGGTACCCCGAGCATGTAACCGTCAGGGAATACCTTAGGTTGGCGGCTAGGCTGAAAGGGGTATCTAGCCCCCGTGAAAGAGCTGAGGAGCTACTTAAGGAGGTTGGGCTGGCCAGGTTCGCCAGCCGGAGGATAGGGTCGCTGTCGGCCGGGATGATGCAGAGGCTTGGGCTGGCCTACGCCCTCGTAGGTGACCCTGAGTTTGTTGTGCTGGATGAGCCGACGGCTAACCTGGACCCTCTTGGGAGGCGCTGGCTGCTTGAGTACGTTGTCAGGCTGCACGAGGAGCAGGGCACGTGCTTCCTCGTGTCGACGCATATACTTCCGGAGCTGGAGAGGGTCTGTAGGTGGGTGTCCATAGTGAGCGAGGGCCGGGTGATCGAGCAGGGCTATGTGGGTGACCTGGCCCGTAAATACCAGGTACGGGAGTACGCCGTGACGGTTGACAGGCCTGAGACGCTGGCACAGCATATCAGGGAGCAGGGGGTGGCCGAGTGGGTGAAGGTTAGGGGGGACACTGTGCTGGTTAGGGTTAGGAGCTTTGAGGAGCTTAACAGCCTGATCATGGAGCTCGCCTCCAAGGGCCTGATCAAGGTCAGGGGGCTGGCTCCGGCCTCAGGAAGGCTGGAGGAGGTGTTCAGGCATGCGCTCGGGCGCGCTGGCTAGAGTATGGGAGCTGATGCGGCTGGAGCTCGGCTCAGCATGGGGAAGGGGTATGTTGGAGATAGTGGCTGCCGGCGCTGTGCTGGCGTGTCTGGCCGGGCAGCCGAACCCTATAAGGTTTAGCGAGGATCTGCGTCGGATGTTGACAGTGGTACAGGTCCTGGCGCCCCTCGTATGCGCCAGGAGCTGGGCTAGGGAGCTGAAGGGCGGCCATGTAAGGACGCTTTTGCTGTCACCTGTTAGGAGGAGGGAGCTGTTCGCGGCTAAGACCGCTGTGGCCCTAGCTGTCTTCGCAGGGGTGACCGCGGCGGCCGGGCTGTTCGACGGCCTGTATCTCCTTGGCCTGCTGGCCTCTCCTGGCCAGGCTCTGGCTGTGGCTGGCGCCGTGGCTTTGAGGGCTGCTTACGTGGTTGCGGTCTCAGCCATGGTTGCTGTCCTCGTTAGAGACACTGTGTTGGCGGTGATGCTCTCCCTAGCCCTTCTGTTCTCGGTGGACTACTTGTTTACTGGGCCTGGTTTCCGGGCCTACAACTACGTGTCTACCTTTAACTTTTTCGAGGCCGTCCTGGCGGCTGTCCTAGGCAGGGGGTTCTCCTCTATCCCGTTTGCCAAAGACTATGTATGGGTGGCTGTCGCCTACCCTCTGTTGACACTCCCTGTTTCACTGGGCCTGGCGCTGGCCGTGTTCGCCAGGCTTGACCTAGACTAGGTGATGTGTATGAGCCGTGGTCTGGCTAGGGCCGGGGCGGTAATGCTGGTGGTGGGGTTAAGCCTGCTGGCGGCAGCAAGCCTGA
>CAYSTQ010000265.1:0-2916 GCA_964433855.1 uncultured Thermoproteales archaeon | reverse complement strand
ACCCTACCCGAGATAAGGGCTGCGGCTACCATCGTAGTGGCGGGAGATGATCAGCTACGGGGGCTGGGGGAGGAGGAATGGAATGTCTGGAGAAGGTACTGAGGTTGATAATATGGCGAGGGTGTTAAAGCCGCCCTTCACATACCTGATAAATTACGGCGAGGAGGTCCTCAGCGACGAATTTATAGCCAAGCTAGCCGAGGCCCCGCCTAAGCTACTCCATGTAGGACTAATTATGCCGTTTAAGAGCGCCTGGGGCGCTACTACGGGGTTTTCCTCCAGGGCGCATGGTTTCGGAAGACTTCTCCCTCCTGAAAAGGTTGAGGAGTCGATGGATGGCGTGAAGAGGTTCATCAGTAAGGTGCGGGAGGCGGGCGTTGAATACGTTATACCGTACATATGTAGCCAGACCATAGTCGGTGACCACGTTAAAAGGACGGGGTTCTGGGAGTTCTACGACAGATGGGAAGACTACTTGGGCTTCGGCGTCCCCCCTAAGCCGGATGAAGACCCTATAAACTGGATGCAGCAGGAGTACATATGCACCCCTAACTACCAGTATCCCCTTATAAGGTATAGGCCATGCATAAACAACCCGTACTGGAGAGAGTGGCTGAGGTTCGTCGCCCGCCAAATAGCCTCACTCGGATACGACGGGGTGTTTGTCGACAACAACGTTATGTCATGCTACTGCAGTAGATGCCAGAGGAAGTTTAGAGAGTATTTATCCAGCAAGTACACGCCTGAAGAACTTAAGAAACGACTAGGGTTCTCGGATCCTGACAAGGCTCTACTGGGCAGAGAGGGCGACGGCCCTCTCTGGGCTGAGACCCAGTATTTCTGGAATGAGAGCATGGCCAGCCTGCTTCGCGAGGTTAGAGATGAGGGGCGCAGGGTTAAGCCGGACTTCATAGTCGTCGCGAACTGGGGCTCTATGCTGAGCACGTTCGGAGCCGACATGAGGAGGAGAGAGGGTAAGAATGTGGCTGCCTGGGCTAAAGCCGTGGACTACATAATGTTCGAGGAGCCCCACGACCCAGGGCTGTATAGGACAGGGGACATAATAGAGTACGTCCTCCAGTATAGCTATGCTAGAGCAGTCGGCGCTGCGCCTGTCGTACTGCCTTATGCCAGTAGTGAGCATACCTCGGAGCTGGCTCACGCAGAGGCCGCCGCCGGGAACGGGGTATTCGTGCACCCGGGCAGGCCGCCAACCCGCGTCTACGCCAAGTATAACAGGTTCTACTCCGAGAACAGGCATCTATGGGAGGGGGTTGAGGAGTACGCCGAGGTGGGCGTCGCCTATCTCTACAGCCAGATACATATGGATAACGTGGCGCACATGCGGCAGGCCCATAGACTCGTCAGATACCTGTCTGGACGGCACGTGCTATACTCCCTAATAGCCGAGGACAGATTTAATGCACTTGGGTTCAGCAGGTACAGGGTCGTTATACTGCCGGAAGTACGCTATTTAAGCGACTCCGAGGCTGATGAAATCGAAAAATACGTTTCGAGCGGAGGAATACTTGTTTTAACCGGCGCTACCTCCCTACACGACGAGAATGGTAGGAGAAGAGAAGACTTTGCTCTCCGAAAGCTTTTCAGCCGCCACGACCCCTGGACCGAGGAACTCTTCACCTCCAGGTACGGGGCAGGCTACGTGATCTACAGCAGGCTGATGACCACCCTGTTGCCTAAGAATCACTACGACCTGGATGCGTTTTCGCCCGGTGGAGCCTACCCGTCCTTCCTCAGGCTGTCAAGAGAAGGCCTCATCAAGCACATGACTACTGTCACGGAACAGGGCGAGGTTTACGACTACCGTGGAGGAGACCTGCTTTTAGACCTGCTGGCCGACTTGCTCGGCTACAGGCTCGAGTTAACCGACAGCCCTGGTACGGCTAGCCTCCGGTTCACCGCTTATGCTTCAAGCGACAGACTGATCCTTCACATGGTTAACTACGCTGTGCCAGTTGCCTTGCCAAGACGGGGAGGAGGCATGGAAACGGAGCCTATTCCCGTGCCTAGTTTCACCGTGAGCTTGAGAACACCCGTTAAGAAAAGCCCCAGCTCAATACGCTTGCTAAGTCCCGACTCCGGCGTTAAGGAGCTGAAATGGAGCATGTACTCTAACACGTTGACTTTAGAAGTGCCCGGGCTACGGCTGTACGGGGTTGTCGAAGCCTCTTTCCACTAACCCCTGGTTTTTAGCATATGCCAGATGATTAGCCTCCGGGAGTGCCGTGGGAGACCACGTCTCTCCAGACAGCCTCCCACCACTCCTCTCGGATATAACCTCTTTCTTAACTATCGCTTTTAGAATTCCTTTCAGGAGCGCGTGATGCCTACTCGTCGTATAACACGTATTTCAGGATATAAGTTAGCTTCTTATCAGTGGCTACTTTGCCTACGAGCTCATCCAGCATGCTTATCATTCTTTGCTCGATCCTTATGTGCTCCTCGACTATCTTTTTCAACTCTTCAAATTCTTTCTCTGTTAAAGCTGTCCCAGAAGCTGACAGGTAGGATATAAGGGACTCATATATCTCAGCGTGTTTAAGAGAGTCGTGGGCTATGCTTCCGAGAAGCCCTTTGACGAGAACGTTTTGGTGACGGTGGCGACAGTCGGGGCCATGGCCATCAAGGAGGTTCACGAGGCCGCCGCCGTTATGATCCTCTTCAGGGCGGGCGAGCTGCTGGAGGAGATCGCCGTCGAGAGGAGCCGCAGGTCGATCAAGTCGTTGCTGGAGATAAAGCCCGAGTCGGCGACGGTTCTCTTGGAAGGGGGACGGGCGGAGGTCAGGCCGGCTCAGGAGGTGAAGGTGGGCGAGGTCATCCTGGTCAAGCCCGGCGAGAGGATACCTCTCGATGGGGAGGTGATCGAGGGGGAAAGCGGCCTCGATCTCTCGGCCC
>CAYSTQ010000264.1:0-2934 GCA_964433855.1 uncultured Thermoproteales archaeon | reverse complement strand
ACAGATACGTCACATATCTATGGCTAAATACCGGTTAAAATATTTATCGAAGGGGGCCTATTTTGAAGCTAGGTGAGAGGATAAAATGTGGGATTTCAGGAAGGCTATACCCCTTGTCAACATAATATTATTGATCATCTTCGCCTACTACGTGTTGGGTTTCCTCGAGAAACGTAAAGAGCTACCGTACTATGAACAGCTTAAGTTCTCTATGCTCCTACCCATAGGCCTGTTAGCTGTAGCAGTCCTGATATCAGTGTTACTATACTGGTTTAATATAGGGGAAAGGGAGAAGTAGCTGTTCCGGGGATAGGGTTGACAATATGGCTTGAAGCCCTTACAGCCAAGCAAGCGTTGCTAATGGGGCTTCTAGCTAGGGAGCTCATCAGAAGGGGATATGAGGCCATAGTGACCACTAGAAGCTACGACTATACAGTAGGCGTGCTGGAAAACTTAGGTGTAGAACCCGTCGTGATAGGGAGGTATGGCGGGAAGAAATTGGAAGAAAAGCTTTTCGAGAGCTTAAGGAGGCAGATGAAGCTCGCCAAATTAATTTCCAGAGTAAAGGTTGAAGCCCACGTCTCGTTTACGTCCCCGGACTCTTCAAGGGTAGCCTTCGGCCTTAAAATACCTATAATTTTGTTGAGTGATTCCCCGCACTCGAAGGCTGTCAACAGACTGACACTGCCGCTAGCCGATAAACTGATAACGCCCGTGTGTATACCCAGAGAGAGCTTCAGCTATGCTATAGATGCTGGGAGAATAGTGACGTTTAACGGATACTTTGAGCTGGCCTGGATATACAGGCTTAAACCGGATAAGAACGTTGTAGAGAAGCTGGGTTTAACCCCTTACAGGTATGTTATAGCTAGGCCGGAGGAAGCGTATGCAGCTTACTACCCTGTCGAGCGGCCTAGGCCCACGGTACTCGACGTAATACTTGAGGCTGTACCGGAGGAATACGATATAGTGGTCTTCCCGAGATACCCTAGCCAGACAGAGTACTTAAAGGAGAGATTGAGAGGAAGGATCATAATACCTGAAAGAAGCCTTGACACTAGAAGCTTGATAAGCTATTCGGCGCTCGTCATAACTGGCGGGGCTACGTTCGCGCAGGAAGCCGCCCTCATGGGCGTCCCCTCGATAACCTATTTCCCAGAGCCTATATATGTGACTGATGACATGGCGTCAAAGGGGTTTCCAATACATCATGTGGCTGATATCTGGGAGGCGCGGGAACTAGCTTCTAGCATTCTTTCTAATCCATTTCGCAAGGATGTCTCGCACATACTTGAAAACATGGAAGACCCGATAAGCATAGTGCTGGAAAACATAGAATCCGCCGCGTAACCACCAGACGTATAACTATTAACCGCTAGATATTTCTAACCTGTTACGTCTATTTAGTTAAGGTGTATGCTGAATTGAAGAATAAAGCTTCTCTGTGTGCCCAGTGTAAGGGGGCTAGAAGGCTCTGCGGCAGGCCTACATGCCCCATACTTGAGAGAATAAGAGAGAACGTAAGAGTGGCTTCAGCCATTACGAGGCGGGAGGTTTTCGGCTCCTCTCCACCATCTCTCCTAGTGGGTGAATGGGGGTATCCCAGGATAAGACTTGGGCCGTTAATACCGCCTGTAACAGGTTTAGACGCTAGAGAATATGACAACCCGGTTGTGTGGTGGGGGCGTAAAACAATTGAGGACATTATACGGCTCCGCTCCTCACTGATACTGACGGAGTCGTTCGTCGACGCGAGGCTTGACGCTAAACGTCCTGACCGGTTACTGGAGGAGATCCAGGAGCTGGCCCTTTCAGCCTTGCCCGTAGACGCTGAGGCTAGGCTTAGACGCCGGCCTACGGCTAGGCTTAGGTTTGACGGCGTTTTGTCGCCTGTCGGCCCTAGGGCGCCTCTTGAGAGGCTTAGAATAGTCGGTAATCCGTCGGTTCCCCGCAAGGTGGATCAGATAGTGTACGATACCGACGCCAAGGCGGCGATAGCCGTGGAGGAGCTGTATAGATACGGTGTTTCACCCTATCATATAGTTCGACTTCTCTCGGTAGGGTTGCTCGGAGAGGCTAAACAGAGACGGATAGTTCCTACGAGATGGGCGATAACAGCCACAGATACTATTCTAGGCAACATCCTTTTGAGAAGAATAAGAGGCTATCCTGAGATAGACGATATAGAGCTCTATTACACGGAGTATCTAGGTAACAGATACGCTATAGTTATGTGCCCTGGAAGCTGGAGCTTCGAAATGATCGAGATATGGCTGCCTAGAAGCGTATGGGTTGGCGGTGGCGCCCCCTATATATGTGTAAACTATGAGCTATGGGACGGGAAATGCCGTGTTCCAGGCGTCGACGGCGGCTACCACGCGATAAGGTTTCCAGTTCTCGAAAGGCTCTTCGAGCGGCGGAGACAGGCCACCGTGATAGCTATCAGGGAGGTTACCCCAGAGTATTATGCGCCGCTAGGCTCATGGCAGATAAGGGAAAGTGTGAGAAATGCTTTAAGACAGAAAAAACGGGTCTTCAACAGCGTCATGGATGCTTTAAAGGCAGCAGCGCGCAGACTAGATACCGGCCTGGATAAGATAATAGCTAGCTCGCACCTACTTAAACACTTATCCGGACAAACCAGGATAGACAGGTTTCTTCAATCTTAAATGACTACGGGGCGGAGGTACTAGGTTACAGATGTGGATCTAGATACTTTAGATATGGAGTTTTCCTTCGAGACTATGTACACCTCGTCGGCCGCATCCTCTATTTCCCTGTCATGAGTCACTATTAGTAGCTGAGGTATGCTGCGTCCGCCTTCAGAGATCGTTTTAAGGATGTTTATCAGCTCCCTCCGCCTTTCCTCGTCCATATTCACAGTCGGCTCATCAAGCATCATCATTTCAAGATGAGGGCCGGCGACCGCTCTTG
>CAYSTQ010000263.1:0-2942 GCA_964433855.1 uncultured Thermoproteales archaeon | reverse complement strand
GGGGCATGGAGTTCATGTCCTCCCAGGTTTCTCCGGAGCGGCCAGCGTGGCTGGCGGCTAAACAGCTCGCTGAGGAGATGGTGGAGGTTAGGCGCCGGGGAGGCAGGATCTTCTTCGTCGTCGGGCCAGCCGTCATACATAGTGGGGGGCGTGAGGCGTTGGCCAGCGTGGTCAGAAAAGGGTTCGTGGACCTGCTTATAGCGGGGAACGGGTTCGCGGTGCACGACATGGAGGCCTCGATATACGGCACCTCTCTAGGCCGGTCTCTTAGGGACGGCAGATACGTGCACCACGCCACCCATATCTGGACTATTAACAGGGTTAACGCGGCTGGCTCGATAAAGGCAGCAGTTGAGTCCGGGCTGGTCAAGGATGGTGTGATGTATGAGTGTGTCAGGAGGGGGGTCAGGTATATCCTGGTGGGCTCCATAAGGGATGACGGCCCGCTTAAAGACACGGTAACAGATATGGTCGTGGCCCAAGACATGATAAGAGAGGAGATAGCTCGAGGCGTCGACATAGCCGTGGTGCTGGCGACGATGTTGCTCGGCATAGGGGTCGGTAACATGCTCCCTTACGACACGAGGCTCGTTGCCGTGGATATAAACCTAGCCGTGGTCTCCAAGCTTTACGACAGGGGTAGTCAGCAGGTCACCGGGGTTGTCACTGACGTAGGCCTGTTCCTGAAGGAGCTCAACCACCTGCTTCCCGAGAACTCAGCCTAGACAGGTTTTTATTTAAGCGAAAAATTAAAACCATAGATATGCTATAGATAATTCCTGGGCGGGGGTGCCCGAGCCAGGACAAAGGGGCCGGACTTAAGATCTGGCTCCTGGGGAAGGGCTGGACAAGATATCCGGTGGCGTAGGCCTGCGTGGGTTCGAAGCCCACCCCCCGCACCAATATTATGATTATTAGTATCAGGTTCTAGTTTTTCTATTGTTTCAGTTAGGGCTCTTTCACATATTCTGCTGATGTTTAAACCTAGATTCTTAGCCTTGAGTAATAGTTTTTCATCTATGTAGATTGAGACTCTTTTCTTGCCCATATTTACAATGTTTATTTATGTTTATTTATAAATACGTCCACGATTTAAGCTGTGATTTTTATGGAACAGAAAGGGGAAAATGGAGATTTAGATTCTTTTGTTAAGATTTGCGTTAAGCTTGACGAGCCTAGGTTTAGGAACACAGTTGATTGGGGATGTCTAGGAGTAAATATTCATAAAAACAGGGAGTTAACGCCCTCTCAAAGAATATTTCTTTCCTGGCTATGCAGAATAATTGACTAATTCTATAACTGTGAAGCTATAGGACAGCGCGGTGATGAAGCCGCACTACTTATATCCACATAGATGTTCACTCATAAAAATATAGAAAGAGGACCCCAAAAATATTTAGGCCTGTTTTTTGAGCCTGTAAAGCACTGCAGCAGATATGGCTACTATTATTATAACTGCTATTATTCCACCATATAGCATCCATGGAACCGCTGCTTTGACGGTTAATGTCTGTGAGATTTGGGCTGTTTCATATCCGTCTTTTTGAGCTATGATAACGACGCTGTAGGTTCCTTCCTTAAGCTCTGTGGTTTTAAGTGTTCCCTTATAATTGCCATTTCCTTGATCCGATAGACTTATGACCTTATCGTTTATTACCGCATTTACTGTCACATCCTCAACCGGGTTTCCATCATCATCCTTTACAGTTACTAATATTGTCAGGAGGTCTCCACGGGTTACGGTTTCAGGAGATAGTTGCACGGTCACTACCAATGGTACCATCTCCACTATGCTCCATGTTGAGAGATGCGTCGTGTTAGTGAGCAGGTATCCGTCAACGTCGATAAGGCTCGGCATCACAACCCATTTTGAACCGTTCCAGAAGACCCATGTCAGTCTTGAAACGTCTATATCTCTTCCAACATTTTCCTCCAGTAAGGTTTCGTTAATATATAGTCCCAAGGTAGCTTTAACCGTAGCATTTGGCTTCATTTCAAAATTCACGTAAATGCCAATGTCGTTATCTAAAGCGGGAACGCTTGGAGGCGGCAAATCATCCACCTTAATATTTAGGCTAAGAGGGACGTCAGGCTTCAGATTCAGTAAGAAGTATTCCAATGTGACACTTGAGCTAACGGTTAGACTTAAATCCAACCTCTCGCTGGAATTAACCATAAACACTAAGTTCTTAAATCTGAGAACTGCCGGAGTATTAGACGGGACTCCAAGAGAAAAGTCCCTTGGAATAATGTTTGAATAGTTGTAAGTAACAGTGCCGCCCCTTTCCACCCTTGTGTATAGACGGATGACTCTTGGTTCTTCGTATCCCGCGATGATCTTTGAACCGTCCTCGGATACCGCGACATAGTTCACCCAGCCGTCTCTGCTTTGCCAGAGAATCGTGCCTTTATTATCCAGTAACATCACGCCTTTGCCGCCGAGCGCTATGTATTTCCCATTCTGTGTCAGGTAGACTGCGTTGTGTCCAACATTCCTGACCATCCGCCAGAGGAGGTTGCCTTCGCCGTCTAAGCAATAGATACCTCCCCAAACCGTGCCTACAACTACTAGTGATCCATCTGCGCTCATCTTGCCGTCCGTGATTACCTGATCTGTTGGGTAGCTCCATAGAAGGTTCCCGTCGCGGTCGAACATACGTACTTCACGGCTCTTTCCTCCGGTCAGGATACGTGAACCATCCTGCGATATATCTAAGATGAATGGAACGTATCCTCCATGGAATCTCTTCCATAAAAGCGTCCCATCCTTAGTATTAAAGACGTATAGATAGCCTGCGCTGTTCGCTACTGCAACACAGGAGTCGTCAGGGCTGAAAGCAATCTCTCTAACCCAGTCACCTGTATCTCTCATCCAGAGTAATTGATGAGTGGAGACATCGAACAACCCGATAGAGCCTGCTCCACGGTTCGCTACAGGTCCT
>CAYSTQ010000262.1:0-2951 GCA_964433855.1 uncultured Thermoproteales archaeon | reverse complement strand
TAGCATCCCTAAGGATGGTGTCTATGAAGATCGTTTTCCCGGCCATATACCTCGACCCGAAAAGCCTTTCAACGGGGCATTTAACAGAGACCGCCAGTTCAACGTGTTCCTCGAGCTCCAGGTTAAGCTTTTCAACCCCGCTGTAGGCTTTCAGGGCCTCCCGAACCTCCTTATCGTTAACCAGTTTTTCCGCCAGCTCTCTACATGCATGGCCACAAGGATGTTCTTTCGCTGCCCTGTTAAATATAGGGTCGTGGAAATCCATATGAGGAGCTATTTTCGACGCTATGCTGCGGAAAGCCCCCTTCCAGCTCGTGCCGGGTATCAGGTATGCTGTAAAGGTCCCACCCGGCAGAGTTATGGTGAGGGGGGTGACGATGTTCTCATCCCTGCCCGAAGCTACTAGAACCGGGGACTTCACCCTAAACTGGATGCTATAGATCTTAGCCTTCATAGGCCTCTCACCGCGAGATCCGCTAAAGGCGTATGCAAGGGTAGTAGAAAGTTAAGCCCTAGAGCCTGAAACGGCTCGTTAAACAGGTTCCTCCTCAGCCTCTCCGGGATTTTCTCGGCAACTATGATCGAGCCGGGAGATAAGGCTTTCAGTAAAGGCCTAAGCCCGGTCACGTTCACGGTCCTCCTGTACCAAGATACATATGTTTCAACATCCCCGAATATAAGCGGGCGGCCATCCAGCCTCGCCACCTGCAGGTCGTCTGGAATAAAACCGACCCTATCTAAAGGCATATAATAGGCGACGGGGGATAAAGCGTAGAGGACGGTTCTACCCTTGGTTAAGCCATTCCATAGTTTTTCGGTCACAGACTCCTCGTCACCCATCTCCTCCAGCCTTAAAACGGCGCCTCCGAAACCTCTTGAGACACCCCGGCCCACGAACACCTCATACTTTTTCTCCTCGAGAACGCCATTCAAGTCGGCTAACACCCCCCAGTAGACCGTGCCCTCGGCAACCGCCTGATAGTGGTAGAGAAGACCGTATTCTCCCTTCCGAAGCTTCTTACTTATCCCGACAGACGCATAGAAGCCGACCTTAACGTTTTTAATCCTGAACACCGCCGGATCCCTCCCAGCGTCCTCGACGACAACCATGGAGCCCTTAACCGGGTACGGGAGCACGCCCCTGCGCTCCTTAACCAGTTTGAAGAAAGCCAGCAGTCTCTCCAGGCTACCCGCCTCCGTCAACATGTTAAGCCAGTCCCTAGGCTCGTACACCTCCGGGCTCCTCTTATCGGTCTTGTACATGTAGGGATGCGCCGGAAAAGCCTCTCCCCCACCGGTTTTCAGGTAGGCCGGAGAAACCTTAAGCCCAGGCTTTTCCTCCTCTTTCCTAACTTTTTCCGTTAACCCCTGTTGAAGCATGCTAGTGAGTATGGCGCCGCGGATGGCGCTGCCCTGAATCCACGCTTTAGACACCTCGTAGCCCGTTCTAACAGGCCTCGAGTTTATTATGGCTGGCTCCCTAAGCTCGAGAACATATTTATAGACCGTCACGGGCCACCACCCCTAAACCAGAACCAGTCCCTAAGCTGGTCAACCAGCCGCCTGGACTCGTCGGCTGGAACCCCGTTCGAGCTCAGCCATTTCTCCACATCGTCCGGATTAAGGAGCTTAACGTCGAAAACCGAGTCGCCGCGTCCCAGCCTGTTAACTCTTAGGTGTCTAAACGAGTGCATGATTAGCTTCAACATGGCTGGCCGCTTCGGCGCCGGCATCAGCGAAGGATACACTGTTACCACGCCCTCGAACTCGGTTTCCGGAGGCAAGACCTCAACCTCAAACAAGGCTCCCTCCTCAGCCCTCCCGGATCTCTCAGATATCCTTAGACGAGGCAGTACGGATACGGCGACGGGTTCGGTTACACACGTGAAAATCCCCACTCTAATGGGCGTTAGCAGGCCGCCAGGTTTTCCGAAGAGCACGCAGACGTCGCAGTCCTTCATATTATTGGGATTCACTGTTCCACAGGAGCTCAGCGAGAGCTGGGGCGCTAAAGCCGACGCTATCGTCCTAAGAACACCTTTCAGGCTGGCCCCAGGTATGGCCAGCTTTCCGTTAGGGGTCCTATACAGGGTTATGTCTGCTGCAAGCCCCCGCGGCGCCGGAGCCCCTACCCTAACGGTGGTGACAGCCTTCAGTTTAAGAAATAGCCTCAAGCCAGACCACCACCCATGAGCTTATAAAGCATGTATACGTCGGCCACAGGGATACGGTAGAGGCCGCGGCTCAGGTATTCTCTAACGACCTTCTCAGCCACCTCGTAGTACTCCCTCGACTCGCCGCCTAATCTCCTAGACTGTCTTCCTAGGTAAGCCCAGGCCAGCCTTACAGCCGCTTCAGGGGAGCTTTTACTGAGGCCGGTAAACCTCTGCTCAACAGCGCTCCAAGCCTTCCTAAACACCATCGCCACGTTTTTAGCCCTCTTTAAGGCACCCGCCGCTTTCCGACTTCTAGCCTCCTCCAGCGAAGCGCTTATTGAACGCATGACCTCCTCTAAACCGGAGACCCCTGTAAGCATCCCCATAAGCCTGAGGAGCTCCCCTCTAGTCAGGGGCTGAACACTGACCCTGTCGCTATTAACCTGCTCCATGAAGGTCTCCGCCGTCAACCTGTTAAGCAACCCCGTGTCAACATAGCAGTAGGCTACCCGGCTCTCCCCCGGTCCCTGGCCGCAAGCCCTGCGTTTACATAGGCCTTCAAGATACCTAGCTGCGTCCACGAGCTGCCATACTGGGTGCTGAGCCTTCGCCGAGGCGATCCCTATGCTTAGCGTGGACCCCCTAGTCACCTTCTCGAACTCCTCGGACAGCACTACTGCCGCTAGAGGCGCCAGGTACGCCGGGGTGAATAGCACGAAGTCGTCGCCACCGGAGTACATGTAGCCCATGAGCAGCCTGGCCACATCCTCTAAACCCATGGCTTCAGCCGTGATC
>CAYSTQ010000261.1:0-2953 GCA_964433855.1 uncultured Thermoproteales archaeon | reverse complement strand
CGAAAACACGACGATCCAGGGCGATAAAGCCCTAGCCAAGGTAACCATCCACGGCATCATTCTAAAGCCAGGGGAAACCCTGACCATAAAGTTCCAGGGAAGGATATCGATAACAAATATGGTTACAGGCTCCTCGTCGACTGCGCAGACATCTCGGGAAACATCCTAAAACAGCTAACCCTCACCCTCTCCAATCCCTAAAAAATTTCTTGAAGTAAAAGTAAGAAACTGGAACCAGCTTTCAGGCGTCAGAAGGAACCCATGAAACATTTTCTCAGCGATCTCCGTTTTCAGACTAGCCGAGCGCTGTTTCCCGCTCAAATCAACCACCCGTTAGATGAGATTCTAGTGGAGTACACGTAATGTGGAGTACCATCCATCGCAGCATCCGAAATTTGAGGAGTAACGAAAAAGTGGAAATGTTGGATAAGGTTTATTACTATCGGAGGGCGATAGTAACTATCAGGGGGCGATAGCTACGTTATTCGATGTTGCGCCGAAGGAGAGGAGAATGGATCTGTATGATAGGGATGAGGAGCTTAGTGGACTCCTTGAAGCCTTAAGGCTTGGAGAGAGGCTGGTTGTTGTCTACGGGGTTCGCAGGATTGGTAAGTCGAGTTTGGTTAGGGTTGGCTTAAGGGAGTCAGGGATACCATATGTTATCGTCGATGTAATGGAGCTGTACTTTGCTGAGAACGTCGTTAGGATGCGGTCCCTTCTGAGTTACATAGTGGACGGGTTTAGGAGGCGGGTAAGGTGGTATCAGAGACTTGGGTTTGATTTAAAGGAAGCGTTGAAAAGGATTAAGAAAATACATGTAAAGGATTATGAAATTGAAGTGGAGCCTACGGCAAGGATTTCCCTTACAACGGTGCTCTCTGAAGTAGACGGTTGGTGTGCTAGACACGGCATGAGGTTCGTCTTCGTATTTGATGAAGCCCAGTACCTTAGGTTTTCCAACACTAGGTATGACGGCGTAATAGCCTGGGCGGTAGATAACCTACCCAGCATAACGTTCATACTCACTGGTAGTGAGGTGGGAGTCCTCAGGGATTTCCTTAAGATAGACGATCCGAAAGCCCCGCTTTTCGGTAGGTACAGGAGGGAGATTTACGTGGATAGGTTCTCCGTGAAGCAGAGCACAGGTTTCCTAATAGATGGTTTCAAGGAATTAGGGATAAGCCCTAATATTAAAGAGATCAGCGAAGCCGTGGAAACATTCGACGGCATCGTAGGGTGGTTGACATATTATGGGTATTATAGAGCGGTGAGGAAAATCAACCATAGAGACGCTATCGCAAAGGTTTTCGAGGAAGGCTCTAGGCTCGTTTTAGAGGAATTAGAGAGGGTCATTGCGCCTTCGAGGAAAAGATACCTAGTGATATTAAAGGCAGTAGCGCAGGGGGCCTCCTCGTGGAGCGATATTAAAACGCACGTAATGGCTAGAACAGGGTATATTTCGGATAAAAGGTTTACGGATCTCCTCAAGAACCTAGTGAAGTACGGCTACCTAGTCAAGGAAAACAATAGATACAGAATACCAGACCCGGTAGTAAGGCACGTCTGCAACCTTCTTAAACTATGAAAAAGGATTGTAAGAACGCGTTTTCCAGCGCTGCTCCCTCAGTGAACCGAGTTACGCTAAGGAAGGGGTAAGTCCTTTCAATCCTCCCTTTTCCTCAAATTCTAAATATTTCACTAGAAAGATGCTGGAAAGCCTCCTGCTTAGGTAGAGGAGGGTGTCAACGCCGCCTTCTTGGGGAGATAGGGCCCTCTTGTACCGAACCATTTTTAAACCCTGGTCATGTGCGGAGGGGAGAGGCCGCTGGTAACCATAATGATGCTGGTGATCGGCGTAGTGATGGCGGTGATACTGGGGGGCTTCGTGTTCGGCTGGTTCTCAGCGATGCTCGGAGGGCATCCCGACTTCCAGATCTACGACGTGCACCTGTACTACGACCCGTCAACCGGGAACTCCTGGGGGTACTTCAGGCTGAAGAACACCGGCACTATAGACATCGTCGGGGTTGAAGCCTACGTGATCAAGTTCCCCAACGGCACGGCTCCCGCAACACCCTACACCGTCACCCTGGATCCCGGCAGCACGCCGACGCCATCCGCCCCGCTGAAGAAGGGCGACGGGATACAGGTGACGATCAACGGCCTGGGGGCCTCCTCCGTGGGCGAGATGACGCTGAGGTTCAAAGTGCTGTTTAGCGGCGCCAAGCCGATCGTCAAGGAATACTCGTACAGGGCGCAGTCCCCGTAGGCCTCGAAACAGAAACCCCTGCCTGTTTTTACCTCCCGATTTTTAAACCCCTTATTTTTCCCGGTGGGCGGGATGGAGGCGTCTCTAAGCAGGATACTGTTGACGGTGACCGGGATCGCTCTGGCGGCTGCGGCGATAGGCATTATCTGGACCCTGTACTCGGGAATCTCCAGAACCGTCGACTTCTCGGTAACCACCCTGCAGCTCTACAGCACCGGCGGCAAGATAATAACCTCGATTACGCCGCCCTGGAAGTTGAAGGCTCTCTCCTCGGTTATCGCCCCGACCACCCTGACTTTTACTAGGCCGTAGGGAACGTCCCTGATTTCAACCGTCTCGTTCTCGAGGGAGTCCGCCTCGAAGGTCTCGCCGGAGGCCAGTACCGTGACGTAGGCCTTCACGCCTCTGGGCAGCTTCAGAACAAGCCTGCCGACCTTCACCGTGAGGCTGTAGGCGTGCCCCGGCTCCACCGGGAGCTCGTAGACCTTAACGTTCCTGAAGTATATCCTAGCTACTACGGCCTGATCAACGTCTACGTAGGCGTGAGTCGAGTTGTACATCTCAGCCGTCCCGTCGCCGGCGAACACCACACACTTCCCGGTGATCACCTCATGCTCCTGGTTATACACGACTATGAAGACCGGCTCCGCGGAAACAGTGCTGGCGAGTAGAGAGGCCAGGAGC
>CAYSTQ010000260.1:0-2968 GCA_964433855.1 uncultured Thermoproteales archaeon | reverse complement strand
ACACCCTACCCCCAAACCCCCTCTACCACAACCCCGTAGCCAGAGGACAGCCCCAGCACCAGTGGCCAGCCACAGCACACGTCCTCGCCACACTCCTAAACACCGAAACACCCCTAGCGCCAATAGGCATAGCCGGAGACCTAGAAGAGAAAGCCCTACAGAACAGGGTTTACCGGGAGCTCGCAGCCCGCCTCAACCTAAACCCCCGGAAACCCCTCAAGGCCGCCAGGCTCCTCGACGCCCCCCACACAGCCCGACAGAGAAAACTGATAGAAACCCTACCCCCCAAGCTCGCCAAAGCCCCCGACCCCATCCAGGCAATACTCGGCGACCCCAGGCTACGGGAAGCGGAGCGCCGCTACCTGGAGGAGCTAGCCCGGGTACTAGCCGAGAAACCCAGGCGCCACGGCCCCCTCCTACTCCTAGAGTTCCAGAGCACCATGCTCCTAGCCAGCCGCGTCGCCAGACGGCTACACGCACAACACCCCCGGGAAACAGTCGCAGCCCTCCAGCACGACCAGGAAACCGGACAGACACACCTCTACATACGCAGCCCCCACAACCTAACCCCCCTGATAAAACAGCTCAGACAGGAAGGCTACACAGCCGGCGGGAAAAACCACGTCCTAGCCGTCCAGGCCAGCCCCCAGCAGGCGTGGAAAGCCCTAAAAACCATAACCGAGAAAATAAAGAGGCGGTAAAATGACCAGGAAAATCCTCCTCGTAGGCCTAGACGCCGCACCCCCCAGCCTGCTCTACGGGGAGCTCAAAAACCAGCTCCCAACCCTCCAAGCCATAATAGAGGACGGAGCCCGCTACACCCTCCAAAGCTGCCACCCACCCATAACCATACCCGCATGGGCAGTCATGACCACAGGCAAAACCCCCGGCGAACTCGGCCTCTACGGCTTCCGCCACAGAAAACCCGGCACATACAACCAGTACTGGATAGCCAGCAGCCGAAGCATACGCAGCCCCCAGACATGGGACATCCTAGCCAGGAAAGGCCTAAGAAGCATAGTCGTCGGCGTACCCCCCAGCTACCCGCCCCGACCCATAAAAGGCTACATGGTAAGCTGCTTCATAACCCCCAGCAAAGCCAACTACACCTGGCCCCCAAGCCTCAAGAAAGAGCTCCCCCAATACGTCTTCGACGTAGTCTTCCGCACAGAGCAGCGCGACAAGCTGATAAAAGAGCTATGGCACATGACCAGGACACGGTTCCAAGCCCTAAGAAGGCTAGCAGAGAAAAAATGGGACTTCATGATGTTCGTCGAAATAGGCGTAGACCGCGTACAACACGCCTTCTGGGGCTACATGGACCCCCAACACCACAAGTACACCCCCGGCAACAAATACGAAAACGTCATAAAGGAATACTACAAGCTAATAGACGAGGAACTCGGGAAACTCCTAGAGAAAGTGCCTCGGGACACAATAATAGTCCTCGCCTCAGACCACGGCGCCAAAAGAATGAAAGGAGCCTTCTGCATAAACCAGTGGCTCGCAGAACAAGGCTACCTCAAAATCAGGAAACCCCCCAAGCCCGGCACCGAGCTAAGCCAGGCAGACATAGACTGGAGCCACACCACGGCCTGGGGATGGGGAGGCTACTACGCCCGCATCTTCATAAACCTCAAAGGCAGAGAACCCCACGGAACAATAGACAAACGCGACTACGAGACAGTCAGAGACCAGCTAATACACGACCTACAGAAAATAACAGGGCCAAACGGCGAAAAATGGGACACCAAGGCATACAGGCCCGAACAGCTCTACCCCCAGGTAAACGGCGAACCCCCAGACCTCATAGTCTACCTAGACAACCTAAGCTGGCGCAGCGCCGGCACAATAGGCTGGCCAACCAACCACCTCAGAGAAAACGACCGCGGCCCCGACGACGCAGTCCACGACTGGCACGGAATATACGTCGTCTACGACCCCCAAGACACAACCCGGAAAGGCGACCAAGGAACCATAGAGATACACCAGGTACACAGCCACCTACTAAAACTAGCCGAAACACAGCCCTAACCAGCAACAACACAACAGCCACGGCAAACCCCAGACAACAAACCCAGAACCCCACAGGTTAAATACAGGGACCGGGAACATACTACCCGGGTGCCCCATCCCAATGCAGATACTCGAAAGAATCAGGAGACAGGCACAGCTCGTCGACGACCTAGCCAAGGAGCTCGCCGCCGAAACCAGCTACAGAGGCATCGAAAGACTCATCCAGCTAACCCTACAGGCCCTCCTAGACCTAGGCCTAATGGTGGCCGCAGCCCTAGGCGGCAAAACCCCCAAAGCCTACTCGGAGATAGGCGCCATCCTCAACCAGCTCAACGTCATAAACAGGCAACAGGCCGAAACACTCAGATCCATGGCAGGCCTAAGAAACATACTCGTCCACCTATACGCCGCCATAGACAGAGAGAAAATCCTAAGATTCGCCGAAACCCTCCCCCAAGACGCCCCCAGGCTAGCGCACACCATACTGGAGAAAACACCCCTGGAAAAAATAGACCCGCCCAAGCCCCCGGAGACCCTCGAGAAACTCCGCCACATCCTACAGGGCAGGGTCAAGGCCGCCCTCCTCTTCGGCGGCAGAGCCAAAGGATACATGCTCAAAGCCGACTACGACATCGCAGTATACTTCGGCAGAGACTACAGCCTGCTCGAGCTCGGAGCCCTAGCCATAGACATCGCCCAAGCCCTCAAAGTAGACGAAGACAGAATCGACCTAATATGCCTAGACACAGCCCCGCCCCAGCTAACCCTAGAAGCCCTCCAGGGCACGCCTATAATTGTAGACAGCCAGGAAACCATACTAGAGCTAAAGCTACGCGCCCTAACAAGCCTCCTAGACATCGAAGAAGCAAAAAGAATACACATCCGGCAACACGCCAGCCAACCCCGAAAACACCCCTAACACCCCCCCCCCCCCCCCCCCCCCCCCACCCCC
>CAYSTQ010000259.1:0-2974 GCA_964433855.1 uncultured Thermoproteales archaeon | reverse complement strand
CTGGTTCTGCTCCGTGGCGTCGTTGAACTCTATGTCCGTTAGGGATGGGTTGAAATAGCGTGGCGGGCCAACGGCTGAAAACGGCAGCTCCACTGGTTTACCGCCTATTCTAGGCATTAAATTGGCTACTACGAACCGTCTAAACATGTTTTGGCCAGTTAAATAGTCCTTTCCCCTCCAGAAGAGGAGTAGGATCCTGGGGGTACGTATCTCCTCTCCTGGATACAGTTTAAGATGCGTGAGCTCCATACCTGCCTTCACATGTGTCGAGTAAAAACCGTTGCTGCCTGAAAACAGTGCCGCCCATTGGCCGGACCATCCTATGGCGATTACGACGCCTCCAACCCCGATAAAATCGATGTTGAAAAACGGCAGGGCTGTTGTGTTTGATGAACGGCCCTCTACTGGGGTTAGCCTGATGCGGGCATCGCTCCCGATCTCCTCTTCGACGGGGGCGAAGTCTGTTCTCCTGGCTGAGCTGCCCAGGACACGATGTAGTATGACTCCCGGTAACTGTTTAGATGCCGTATGTGGCTTGAATACCGCGTCTAACGCCTGGATGTTCTCGATCACCGGGGTTTCAGCACTGCCGTCGTTCCTAAATTTCAGCACCCATTCAACAGCTGGGAAGTTGACGTACTCTATGCTGCGGCATATGACCCGGAGCCTTGTCTCTGGGTCGGAATACGTGTAAATGTGCTGCACTCGGGCTTCGTCGAGCCGTGTGATCTCATGGAGCTGGCTCCACTCAGGAAGTAGTTTCTCCGAAGATCTCCCGTTGTATACGAAGGAAAAAGGCGGGAGGCCGCCGGGGTGTGCGGTTAGATGCGGCGCCGGTAGCCCGATTGGAAAAACTGCTTTACGCATTTCTGTCATCCGCGCAATCTAGATCTTTCCGGGCTTATAAGTTATCGCCGCAGATATGGCGGGTTTTACGCGGTTAGCCAGCCATCAGATCTATCCGGACTAGCGCTCATCTGTCTGCAAGCTCTTTGCCAAGCCGGGGAGTCAATGCAGAAGTTTAAATACTTAAAGGTTAAAGCGTAGAATCATGAGACACGAGGGAGATTTTCCTCCTAAACCCGTGGATTTGAGATGTGAATATGCACGAAACCCTATAGGTATCGACGTTGAAAAACCCAGGTTTTCATGGGTGCTGCACCACCCTAGAAGGGGACAGGAGCAGTCAGCCTACCAGATCATAGTTTGCAGTAGCCTGGAGAAGGCCTTGGCCTGCATAGGCGATGTTTGGGACACGGGCAAGGTAGAATCAAATGAGACGTTTAACGTAGTGTACAGGGGGAAGCCGCTGGAGAGCGGGAAGACCTATTACTGGAGGGTTAGGTGGTGGGACCTGGAAGGGAACGTCAGCCCCTGGAGCGACGTCGCCGTCTTCGAAACCGGGCTGTTGAAGCCTGAGGACTGGAAAGCGAAATGGATCCAGGGTGGACAGCTTCTACGTAAAGAGTTTACGCTGGACAAGGAGGTGGCTAGGGCTAGGGCCTACGTGTCGGGCCTAGGCTACTACGAGCTACGGATAAACGGGCGTAAAGTCGGGGACCGAGTACTGGACCCGGGATGGACAGACTACAAGAAACGTGTCCTATACTCAACATACGATGTGACCGGCTACTTAAGGCATGGCAGGAACGCCGTGGGGATAATCCTGGGAAGAGGGAGGTATATAGAGGCCTATGGGTACGGGCCATCTAAAGCAATACTTCAGATCAGCATAGAGTTTAAGGACGGCACTAGGATGCTCGTGGTCACCGACGAGACTTGGAAGGCGGCGGACGGCCCGATAGTCTCGGACGACATCTACAACGGGGAGGTATATGACGCCCGGCTTGAGAAGGAGGGCTGGGATGAACCGGGCTATGACGACTCGGACTGGCGGAGTTGTGAGCTAGCGGAGCCGCCCGGAGGAAGGCTTGTATCTCAGGCGGCTTTCCCGCCTATAAGGGTGGTTAAATCCATTCAGCCGGTGAGGATACTTAACCCTAAGCCGGGGGTCTATGTCTATGATTTCGGCCAGAACTTCACCGGCTGGGTGAGGCTTAGGGTTAGGGGGCCCCGTGGAACTGAAGTGCGGCTCAGGTATGCTGAGCTGATAAATAAAGATGGGATGATAAACACTAAGCCTAATGGGGACGCTAAGGCCACCGACGTCTATATTCTTAAGGGTGAGGGCGTTGAGGAGTATGAGCCGCGTTTCACGTATCACGGGTTCAGATATGTTGAGGTGACCGGGTTCCCTGGGACGCCGGCGCTCGAGAACCTGGAGGGCCGTGTCGTGCACACTGACGTGGAGAGCGTGGGCGGCTTCTCTTGCTCTAACCAGCTTTTAAACCAGATACATAGGAACGTGAGGTGGGGGCAGCTTAGCAACCTGATGAGCATACCCACAGACTGCCCACAGAGAGCTGAAAGGATGGGATGGATGGGTGACGCGCAGCTGACGGCTGAGGAAGCTATTCTAAACTTCTGGATGCCTGGCTTCTACGAGAAATGGGTTGCCGACATAAGGGATGCTCAGGCCGAGGACGGGAGCGTCCCCGACGTTGTTCCACCGTACTGGAAGACTTATCCGGCTGACCCTGCCTGGGGGACTGCCTACGTCGTTATACCTTGGCTGCTCTACGTGTACTATGGGGACGTGAGGGTCTTGGAGGAGACCTACGAAGGGATTAAGAGGTGGGTTGACTTCCTTTCCTCTAAGGCTGAAGGCTACATACTGAAGTTCTGGAAGTATGGGGATTGGTGTCCTCCAGCACACATAAAGCCGGTTGAGACCCCCGGGCCATTGCTGTCGACATGGATATATTATCACGACGCCTTGACGCTGTCCAGGATGGCTGAGGTGCTCGGAAAGAAGGAGGATGCTGAAAAGTACAGGAGTCTAGCGGAGAGGATAAAGGATGCCTTTAACAGGGAGTTTCTCGGGGAGAAACATTATGGCATGGGGAGCCAGACC
>CAYSTQ010000258.1:0-2982 GCA_964433855.1 uncultured Thermoproteales archaeon | reverse complement strand
GAGGCTCAAGCAACACCTGGTCAAACAACCATAATGTTCGCCTCAACAGCCCGGTCAACCGGACAGGCTGGAGAGACCGGTATTGTAACCGTTGCTGGAAGAAGCAGCGTCAGCCTAGAGGCCAGCCTTACAGTAGTCAGGATTGCCGGCTCCGCTCAGGCGGCTAACGCCAGTGAGGCGGTTGGGCTTCTAGCTGAGAAAATGGATAGGATAGTTTCAAGCCTGGAGCAGCTGGGGGTAGGCAAAGATGAGGTACGGACCGTCAGGTACTCGGTCACGCCAGTGTATGATGAGAAGAGAAGGACGATCGTGGGCTACAGGGCCTACCACGAAATCTCGGTAAGCTTCAGCGACAAGAAGGTCGCCGCTAGAGCGATAGACGCTGCCTCAGCGGCGGGCGCCGACAATATAAGTGTGTATTTCACCGTTACACGGGAAGAGTTCGATGCAGCGTACATAGAGGCTCTCGAGGCAGCGACTCGCGATGCTGTCAGGAAGGCGTCCGCCATAGCTAAGGCCCTTAACGCGAGCCTGGGAGAGGTTGTGGAGGCCGTGGAGGCAGGTTACTTCACCTATCCTCAGTTCAGGGAAGGCGCAATGCTGGCCTATGCCGAAGGTAAGGGGACGGAGCTCTACGAGACAACAGCAACCGTCACTGCGTCCGTAACCCTCAAGATAAGGCTTGTACAGGGCTAGGGATAATATCAAGGTAGGCTTTTTTCCATAGGTCTTAATTTTCTACAATTCTTTCCTATGTCCTAGCCTTGACCTTCACAGCGGCCTCAGTCCCCTGTGTTGTAACGACCTTAACCACGTATACCCTCCCCGCCTCTACGCCGCTGGTGCCGAAGTCAGCAGTAATGGTTTTCGCCTCTCCGGGGTCCAGCGTGACACTGCTGAAGCCGGAGGCCTCAGCCACAAAAGTTTTTCCATCCCCATCCAGCAGGTAGGCGGCATCTATCGTTATGCTCGTATCTCCTATGTTGCGTACAACCCCTGTGAACGTCCACTGGGTGTTCTTTCTGAGGCTAGCAGCCTCGAACTTAAGTCTCTCGCCTAGGGCTATCGAAGAGGAGGGGAGGCTCGTCTGAACATAGCCTACAACCCATATGTAGGTTAGCGTGGCCGCCGCCACGGCGATGATCATAAGTAGTATTATCGCTATTACTGGTGTTATACCTTTTTCTCCTAGAGGCCTAGGCATTGTTAAGCTCACAGTTTATTTAGCAAGCAAATATAAGTTTTTAATTATGAAAAAATGCCAAAACTTAAATCCATAAGATATTCAAGGATTTTCAGGTGGGCCGTTTGGATATAGACGATGTTTCAAAAGCTCTGGAGCACTGCGTTAAGCTCGGCGCGGAGTACGCTGACGCCCGGCTTGAAATCGTTAAGGGGACCTCTATTTCCGCTAGAATGGGAAGCATAGAGGCGGCAACGTCCTCCAGCACGCTTGGAGTGGGAATAAGAGTCCTCGTCAACGGGTCATGGGGCTTCTCATCAGCCGACAACCCCTCAGGAGAAGACCTTTTAAAGGCGGCTGAAACCGCCGTCAAACTCGCTAAGGCAGCCGCGCCGGCCAGATCCAGGAGGGTCGTCCTAGCGGAGGCCGGCGCCTGCAGAGCCTACGTGACACCACATATTAAAACAAGTCCGTTGAACGTGTCGTTGGAGGATAAGGTCAGGCTTGTCCTTGAGGCTGAGAAGGCCGCATCGGGCCACAGTCAGAGGATAAGGGACGACAGGATCAACTACACGGACTCAGTCTTCGAAAAAGTCTTCCTTAGCAGCGAAGGGGCCGAGATAAGGATAAGGGGTGTCCGGACATACTTGGCGGTCTACACGGCGGCAGCCGAGGCCGGCGTAATATCACCATCCTTCGAGGCTATAGGCGGGGTAAAGGGATACGAGGTCTTCGAGGAAACAGACCCCGTGGATCTAGCTGTGAAAACCGCTGAGCGGGCGGTAAACCTTCTTAAAGCCTCCATGCCCAAAGGCGGCCTCGCCACGGTCGTCCTCGACAATAAGTTACTAGCCCTAATAGTCCATGAGGCCTTCGGCCACGCAGCAGAGGCAGACCTTGTCCTGACGGGCGACATGTTAACCGGCAAGATCGGTGAACAGGTGGCTTCACACCTTGTGACAATAGTGGACAGCCCAGTCCCCGAGAACGCGAACGGCTGGACCCCCTACGACGATGAAGGCGTCAAGGCCAGGCCGGTCAGAATAGTCGAGGAAGGCATCCTGAAAGGGTTCATGCACACCAGAGAAACAGCTGCTCTCCTCGACACGGAACCCACGGGGAACGCCAGGGCGCAGAGCTATGCCTATCCGCCGCTCGTAAGGATGAGGAACACATACATGGAGCCAAGGGACTGGAGGCCCGAGGAGATAATCGAGGAAACGAGGGATGGATACTACCTCAAGGGCGCCCTAGGAGGCCAGGCCGATACCAACGGGGTCTTCATGTTCTCCGTACAGGAAGCCTGGCGCATAGAGAACGGCGAGTTGAAGGAGCCCTACAGGGGGGTCACCGTGTCCGGGGATGCTTTAAGCGTCCTGAAAAGCGTAGACGCCGTGGGGAACGACCTCATGATAGGCTTCCCAGGGACCTGTGGGAAGATGCAGAGCGTCCCGGTTGACGGCGGCGGCCCCCATATAAGGTGTAGGATAATGATAGGTGGTGGCAGATGAGCCTCGAGCTGGTAAACAAGGCTGTGAAGCTGGCGCTAAGCCTGGGGGCGGAGGAGGCCCACTGCTCTATGGCCGCCTCCAGAGGCCTCAGGGTTGAGCTGGAGGCAGACACCATATCCAGGGCCGCCTGGCACGTGTCCAGAAGGCTCTCGATAACGACGGTGATAGGCGGGAGAATAGGGTTCGCCTCCACACGGGATCTCTCACCGGAAGCCGTCAAACGGGCAGTGGAGGACAGCGTCAAGCTGGCTAGATCGGTCACCCGAAACCCCGACTGGCGCGGGCTGC
>CAYSTQ010000257.1:0-2983 GCA_964433855.1 uncultured Thermoproteales archaeon | reverse complement strand
CATACCAAAAAGGAGCAACAGCAATAGACATAAAAATAATCATAAAAAACAGCCAGCCTGCTTGATTCCCTAACTTGCAGGACTGCAATGAACTATCGGTTTTCCAGGATCTCGGTTACGAGCCTGACCCTTTTTATGTCTCCGTCAGGGGGTACCTGATCCGCTACGCCGACTATAAATCTTTTGTCGTTCCCATACACATCCAGTATCCTGTACACCATTTCCTTCAGTAGATGTTCTGGGTAGACGGGGCTGAAGTAGACGCCGGGCAGTCCACCCCATAAGGTTATGCCGGGGCCCGCCAGCTTTCTGAAGTCTTCAAGGGGTACGTCACCTACGGGAGCCGGGGTGAGTGATTGAGCGCAGTCCACACCAGTCTCTCTTAGAAGTGGGAGAACTCCTTTTAGACGTCCATCGATATGGACGTATATAAGCTTCTTTTTAGCGTGGAGCTCCCTGACTCTTCTACGGTAGTAGGGGGCGTAGTACTCGTTAAAGATCTTGGGGCCGACCATATCGCTGCTTATGTTTTCCCCGAAGTATACGAAGTCTGCGGGTGCCTCAGCTATGGCCTCATATATGGGGTCGTCGGACTCCCCCATTACCTGAATAACCTCGTCGAGCTCCTCCCTGGCTTTCCAGTAAAGCCTGAACGTGTTCATGGCGCCCGCCCACTGGATGAGAAGCCGGGCGAACGGGCTTCGCGGCGGCAGTGAGCTTACCAGACCCCATCCATCCCATTCCTTCATTAGTCTTTCCTGTCTATCATAGGCTGCCTCATCCGCCTCCACCTTTAGGTTTTCATAGATGTATTTCAGCTTCTTGAGATCTTCCACCGTCTTGACGGGGTGCTCAACCCATGCCCAGCTGAAGGAGACAGGAGAATATTTCCTGTAACCCTTCAGAATTCCTAGCGGCGTATGGTATTCAACCTTTTCTATTATCCTACCGTCACTCGTCTCTTCTCTCCATCTTTTAACTTTTACGCCCTCATACGTCGTTTTCACGACCGAACCGTAGAGCTCCTCATGCGCCCCACATCCTAGCTCCTTATAGAGGCTTATCCTGCCTCTGCCTAGGTACTTCTCAGGTAATCGCCCCATTTTCTCCTGGGCCGAATACCAATAGGTTAGGTCTGCGAACCAGGGTAGGGTATCGGTTTCTTCCCCGCGGAATGCACGTATCAGCCTTTCGAGCGGCAGCATTACCCACACCATTCACACAGTGCCCTTCATAGATGATAAAACCTCTCTATTAAAAATCGTACAATTTTTTTCGAATTTTGTAAAAGTTTCCCGGGAAATCCCGTTAGTAATACCGTTTTCAGTACGAAAACTTTATATTCATCCGCTTATTCAGCATAGCCCATGAGCCAGGAAATATGCGTTTCACCGTACTGCTCCTGGGTAACCCCTAGGAGCAGAGATATAGAGATACATGACACGACACTGCGCGAGGGGGAGCAGACCCCGGGCGCCGTATTCAGCATTGAGGACAAGGTCAGGATAGCTGGCCTGCTGCTTGAGGTAGGGGTTGACAGGATAGAGGCCGGTTTCCCGGCGAGCTCCGAGATCGAGAGAAGAGCTGTGAGGACTATAGTTGAGGAATACGGCGGAGATAGGATATTTGGATTCGCCAGGGCTGTCAGAAGGGATATTGACGCCGTGATTGACGCCGGATGCAACGGGGTACTTCTCTCGTACCCGCCCAGCGAGATCCACCTAACCTATAAGCTAAGGATTTCGAAGAATGGATATCTTGAAAGAGCTGTGGAAATGGTTGAGTACGCTAAGAGCCATGGCCTGAGGATAATATATAGCGCTGAGGATTCGACGAGGGCCAGCTATGAATGGCTTCTCAGGGTCTTCCGGAGCGTCCAGGAGGCGGGCGCTGACGTGTTCAGGGTTGTAGACACGCTGGGATGTATTCTTCCGTCGGCGATGCATATGTTGATTTCCAGGCTGTATGCTGAAGGGCTACGTCCCCTAGAGGTACATTGCCATGATGATCATGGCTTAGCGCTGGCGAACAGCTTAGCCGCCTTTGAGGCTGGGGCCACTGGGGTAAGCACCTGTGTGCTGGGTCTCGGGGAAAGGGCTGGTATAGCTGCAACTGAGGAGCTGATACTTGCCCTGCACAATCTTTACGGAATAAGGAAGTACAGGACGGAGCTTTTAACCGAGCTATGTAGACTGGTCTCGGAGAAAACACGGGTAGCCATATGGCCTACTAAGCCCATTGTGGGCGAGCACGTCTTCACGCATTACTCGGGTATTCATCAGGATGGCGTGCTTAAGAACCCGATAGTCTACGAGTGCTTCCCGCCTGAGCTGGTTGGCGGGCGGAGAAAGATACTGCTCGGCTACGTATCGGGTAGGGCGGCTGTTAGAGCCAAGCTCAGGGAACTCGGCATTGAGGCTGATGAGGAGACTGTGGCTAGGATAGCAGAGAGGGTTAAGGAGTACTCGTATATGAGGAGGAGCGCTATAACGGATGAGGAGTTTCTCCGCATACTTTCTCAAATGGGGCTTGTTAGGGAGGTGGTGTAGGTGTTGGGCAGGTTTAAGCCTGTGACTTGTCCTGAATGTCTAGCTGAGATAGAGGTTCCGGACGACGTGATGGAGGGCGAGGTTCTAGAGTGCCCTGACTGTGGAGCCGAGCTTGAGGTCGTCAAAGTCGGTGGCGATAGCGTCGAGGTAAGGCTTGCCGGAAGGGAGGGGGAGGACTGGGGGGAATAGCTTTAGATGACTGTCAACGCTGCAATGATCTATACCAGGATACGTTGGGAGGAAAAGGCTATACTCGAGGAGGCTAAGAAAAAAAGCGTTGCCATCACTCCTGTCAGGCTTACGGATAGGTTTTTCGATCTTTCCAGGCCTAAGGTTGAGTATGACGCGTATCTTCAGAGAACCATCTCGTATTTTGCAGGGCTTTACTCGACCGCTATTTTAGAGGCTGCTGGAGCCACCGTGGTTAACAGTTT
>CAYSTQ010000256.1:0-2985 GCA_964433855.1 uncultured Thermoproteales archaeon | reverse complement strand
CTTGAGGGTAGGCTGGAGGCGTACGACTATCTTGCCGGGAGGCCGTTTAAAGCCTGGCTCCGGAGAGACATGAAGCTCCTGGGGGAGGGGGATGGGCTGAGGCTCCTGATCCGCGAAAGCCTAGTCGCTGAGTATGATGGCCCCGTAGATCTATGGGCCCTGGCCCAGGTCAGCCCGGGGGCTAAGGGTGTTGGCACAGTCGTGGTACCTGTTAAAGGCGAGGCCAAGCCTATACATTATTTCGGTCCGATACCGAGCGACAGGATATATGTGGCTGATGACCACGTATCCTTTAAGATAGATGGGCTTAGAGTGGCTAAGCTAGGCATTAGGCCGGAGGACCTACCTGAGACAGGACGAGCCGCCATAGCTTACGTCACCGAGCTGAATAAGAGGCTATGGGGGCTTCTCCTGATGAGAACCAGCGATGCTCCGAGAGGCCAGGAGGAGTGCCTGGACGTTGCTAAGGCTGATCCAGGAGGGCCTCGTGGAGCTGTTCAGTCGTATAACTCGGGTCCAGAGGCCTGGCCTTATAGGTTCGGCGAGATAGAGCTACACTTCACACCGGCTGTCGAGGTTGCTGGCTGGAGGGTTTCAACCATTGAATATGAGGTGCTGGCTTACACGGGCTCTAGAGAGGCGGTCCTGGATCTGCTGAGAAGCGAGACCAGAGTAAAGGAGCCATCGCTTTTCGGGTAGACGCCGATATCTTCTCTTATTTAGTTTTTTCTCTAGCCTACTACGGTGTTCACGACCCAGGGTGTGACGTGGGCCTCTATCAGGGCGGCCGCGAGCAAGACGGGGGTTAGGCCGAGCGCCACGTATATTGACTCCTTGAGGATCTCTGGGGTTTTTTCAGGTCTGCGCAGGTATGTGTAGGCTAGCCGAAGCCCAGCCCCTAGAGCCGTCAAGAGACAGGGTATCTCGATGACGCCGTGTGGTAGTACGTTTATAATGAACCTAGCTGGGTCGGTCATCGAGGCAGATAGGCCTATGAAGACTCCCTGAAACACTGTCAGTATAAGGGGGCCGGCGAGCGTCAATAACCCGCTTACCGCGGCTGTAGATGTTACGGAAAGGTTTGTCAGGAATATGCCTACCGAGGCCGTAGGCGAATAGGGGTTTAATATCCATTCCCTATCTCTACTTACTGATCCCTGGATTATGGATGCTAGGGGTCCTGCTCCAGCCAGATAGCCGACTGCTAGGCTGGCTGCGAATAGGGCTGTTGCCGCTCCGACGTAGCCTATGTTCTCAGCGGTCCAGAGAGCTCCCGCTGTACGCAGCCCTCTCCGGATTTTTACCAGTAGAACCTTGTCTACACCGTATACGGCTTTAACCCTTTTTACACTGGCTCCTCTGTCCTGGATATATACTCCTGTTAGGCTTAGATCTGATATAGGCCTGAGAAAGGCTAGTGTCAGGAAGCTTATCCCGGTTAAAGCGGGTGTTTTCAGGAAGAAAAGCAGTAGGATTAGCCAGGAGAGCAGGAGCCTGGGGAGGATTAGGGAGAGCAGGTATCCCAGCGCTACGAGCGGCTTGGCTACTGCCCTTCTAAGCCCTGTCTTCAGCGAATCCACTAGGCTGCCTTTCTCAAATACTATGGCGAGTGACCAGTATGCGGAGACCACATCGGCGATTAGAGATATTATCATTATTATTAGAGGTATGAAGAACAGGTATAGGCTGGGGACAGAGCAAAGGCAGGCTCCAACGCATGATTGCGGTGATTCGATTAACAATAGGGGGAGCCCGGCGAGTAGCCTTATAGAAAGCTGGGCTATTATAAGCCTGGAAATGTTTGAAGACCCCTGTCTGTACGCTTCCTCTATTGACGCCTTGCCCTCGGTTAGTAGCGATGCCGAGTATGGGAAGACCATCGACGCATAGAACGCATAGCCGACTGAGACAGGTATTGTCGCGAGAAGGAATAAAGTTATTTTGTTGAGAGTATCTGTCCACGCCACGTTTGTCGCCAGGGAGAGAAGCAGGAGCAGCACTAGCGCGTCTGACAGAACCGTGCTCAACATGTTTAGCAGGTAAGAGGCCGAGATCCCCATGAATGCCACGTAGTTCTCTAGCCCATACCCGTAGAGGCTGCTGAACCCGATCTTCCTGCTGACGAAGGACTCGACTGGTTTCTCGACGGTTTCAGCCGTTACCTCCGGGTAAACCCCGAATACCTCCCTGTATATCTCGGCTATGGCCTCCTCCCTGCTCAGCCCCTCTTTAATCTTTTCCTTTATCAGGTTCTCCAGATAGGCGGCTGGCAGGGAGCGGTAACGGGAGAAATACTCTATGAGCCTTTCATAGGCCTCTTCGGCGTTCATATTGACCAGAATAAAATATTCCAAAAATATTTATTAAAGATTTTTGTAAGAGATTGTTACATACTGTTTAAATATTTGCCGAATTTATGGAGAAAAAATAAATGGTAAAGAGACCTATATCCAGGCTATCGAATGGTAGCGCAAAGATTTTTACGTTAAGCCGTATATTATTAGTTATCGTGAGCATTATGAATAGGCTAGAAATAATGTTTATAGCGGCTCTCTTGGCAGCGGCTCCGATATTGCACATGGCAGCGTCCCGGCAGGCGGCTGAGGAGGGCTACAGATACTATTTCTGGGTTTCAACCCTGGGAGGTCCCCGGCGTCTGGCTATTGTTGGTGTTAATGATACTTCTTTTAGGGTGTATAATCTTAGTGTGGGCGGTGTTTCGAGGAGTCTTTTCCTTGAGGACAGGGTTGGGAGGATGGAGCTTAAGCTCTACGACGGCATAGCCCCAGGCTACTACATGATAGAATCCCAAAAAAGAATACACGTATTCCTAATAGACGGCGACCTTTCAGCGCGAGTTGGAACCTATTATCCGGCTACTACCGGTAACTTCGTTGGCTATGAGTTTATATTTACGCCGACTGCGTGCCGTGAGTTCCCGCCGACCGTTTTAGCGTTTGAGGATGCTAAAGTTGCGGTCTACGA
>CAYSTQ010000255.1:2019-2986 GCA_964433855.1 uncultured Thermoproteales archaeon | reverse complement strand
CAACAGTCTTCTCAGGCCGCGTTTAAGCGAGAGATCCACCGCCAGGGACAGCTCGTAGAGATAGGAAAGGGACCAGGCCCTGGAGATAAGCTCACCCATCCTATCCCCGTCCCCTGACAGGACAGCGTAGTTCATCTCGAGCCCCTCTACAGGCTTTACCTCGCAGCCGTCTCTAGCGAGCTTATGGCCAGCCACGAACTCCATGATGTGTGGCCCCACTTCGCTCCAGTCAGCGCCCTCCAAAATAGCCTTCGACAAATAGAACTCCTCATTCCCTACCACAACCTTCGAGGAATGCTTCACTTTAAACACTCTTTCCCTCCCTATCTTTAAAAGCATGTAACAGGCTTCGCAGACCTCTTCTCTAAACCTTTTAATCACTATGTTCGCCGGCTCCAGCCCACATATCCCGCACAGCCGCGGCACCACGGCTTTACTGTTCTTGAAACGTAATCCAAGGTCTACCACCCCGGCCTCCTCCCCCTGCAGAACTTTATCCAGAAGCTTGTCGATGGCGAGCTTCTCCAAAACGGCAGGTATCTCGGAGACCTCGATGTTTACGCGGTCGGCTGACAGGTCCGCCTTTAGAAGCGGGGCCTTATAGATCTTTAAATGAAGGAGAGGGCTTATACATTTTTCAATGCGTGTCAGGACTTCTTCAGCTTTGCTGAGGAGTTTACGGGGGATGACCGCCGCCACGATACCTCCAGACGAGATCAGGATCGCTTCGGGAGGCACCCCTAGGCGCATTAGGTTCAGCGGAATCAGGCTTGTAGTCAACATATCTATGAAGTAGCTGGCGCCGACCATCGTATGCAGGGTGCCTCCTCTCCTGATAAGCGCCTGTATGCCCCCTAGGTCGGCCAGCAGATAGTAAACGTCTCCCTCGTCTAAAAGCTTCCCGCCAGCCGGGGCACGCCTCATTATTCTCTCATAGAATCTCCTGGATAGCTCACCCAGCTTAGGA
>CAYSTQ010000255.1:1777-2009 GCA_964433855.1 uncultured Thermoproteales archaeon | reverse complement strand
CTCCCCCCAGTCACCTTCTACATAGACCTTCTCAGGGCTCGCCCCCTCCGACCTTATATCGTCGCCGATCAGCTCGATCGCTAGATGAGAGACCCTGTCGATGTTTGACGCTGCCCTGTCGGCTGCCGAGAGTATGGTTGAGAGGGGGCCGCCGGGCCTGTGATGCCTTTTTACGAGCCCTATAGCCTTGCTCAGCCCTGGTGACTGGAGCTCCGAGTTTATCTTTTCAAGC
>CAYSTQ010000255.1:0-1767 GCA_964433855.1 uncultured Thermoproteales archaeon | reverse complement strand
GATGCCCTCCTCCACGTGGCCCCTAGGCGTTTTAAGCTTCCCAAGGTCGTGCAGTATTGCCGCAAGCCTTAAAACCCCCTCCCTGCCAGCCTCCTCCCTCGACACCTTAAGCTCGTCACCCTTCTCGTAGAGGAGGGCCCAGGCTATCGCCGACGTGAGCAACATATGGGTTACCAAGCCGGTGTTCAGGCCAGGCCTGGTGTCCTGAGGTATTTTGAAAAACGCCCAGTACCGGCTAGCCTCCTCAACCGACTTTTTCAGCAGCGAGAGGTAGTCCTCCAGCTCTCTGGATCCGAGGAACTTTACTAGTTCATCCCAGGGCCCCCAGGCGTTAACCTCCTCAACATATCTATTTACTATGCTGCTTGACCCCGAATATTTCTTGAACAGGGACATGAGGTGTGCCGCCAGCATGTAGTTAAACGGGGAGATGTAAGACGCCTGTTTGAACTCGGCTACCTCTACGGGGTCTGAGAAGAACGGCGCTTTCAAGGCTAAAACTATGAGGTCAGCCAGCACGGAGGGCTCGTCCCTGCAAAGCCCCTCGGCGCCGAGCGAATCCATGAGGCTAGCCGTGGATGAGATGACATCCCTTACATAGCCGACGGCAGCCTCCCTGTCCTCCTCACTGACCTCCTCAACGGCCATATCGGGGTTTCTCGCGAACGGGTAGAGCCTATAGACGCTATAGGTACCCATCCCCCTCCCTCACACGTGTTTTGGCGAGGAGCCTCAGCTCCTCTTCAGATAACCCGACCTCCCGAACACCTTGCACGGTACAGACCAGTTTACACCTGTTCACCGGATCCAACACGAGTAACACAAGGCCCTTCGTCAGCGCTTCAACAGCTTTATCCCTGCTTACAGGTATCCACGCCAAGTCGACGGTTAAAGCGTACAGTCTAGACATGCTTCAACGCCTCCTTAACCTCATCAATAGGATCTATGTTGAATTTTCGGGCTGCCTCATCGGCCCACTCTTTAAGACTTGCACTGAAGGAATCCACGTCCCTCACCTCACTGTAGGGTGCCAGAGACACGGAGTTCAGCCTGTAAACAACCTTCCCGAAGTCAGCCCTGGAATACTTAAACCTGCCGAACAACACCGGCCTCCCCCACGCCCCCATACCGGCAGACTCCAGCCGCATACCCCACAGAAGCATACCTACCTCATAGCCCTCAAGCCCTCCCAAAAGTATCCGCCCCCTAAACTCGGAGCCCGGGGCCGCAGCCTCAACAGGCACCCCATAAATATTAACTTCCTTTAAAGAACCTTTTTCTAAAATAAAATCTGTGAAAAACACTCTTGAAGACAGGCCCGGCGCCCCGAAGAGATCACATACCGGACAAACAGGCTCACCCTTTACATGGCTACAGCTATAACCCCTATTTTGAAGGAGAACTGAAGCAAATATCTTCTTATGCCGCCAACTAAATCCTGAACCCGGCCTAGATACCGAGAAGCAGGAATAAACTACTCCTTTTCTCGGCAGCATGCTTAGCTCAAGCCTAGCCCGTACATTACCCTTTACGCTAGACCCGGGTATTAGCGGTCTTTCTCCGCTTTTCTGAAAACCGGGCCCTTTAACCCGAACTTTTCTCGCAAGATCTTTTAGAAATATCTCAAGATTCCTTGGGGGAGCCCCCCTGATTTCCGGGAATTCGCACCGCATAATCCTTGAGCAAACGGACAGGTATGACTCTATACCGAGATCAGCGGAACAAGCCTTTATAGTAACGTCAAGCACCCCCCATATGCCGCTAAGC
>CAYSTQ010000254.1:0-3053 GCA_964433855.1 uncultured Thermoproteales archaeon | reverse complement strand
AGATGTTGGACGGCCGCCCTTCACGTTTACCATAGCCAGGACGAGCTGAGCCTTCCTTACAGCTTCTTCAACAATGTACTTAACGTTAGGCGGCAAGCTGCTGCACCTCGGCTACAGTTGGCGGTAGAAGCTTTATTACTCTAAGTTTTCTTCCGACAATTTTGGGGTTAGCATAATATCTCCATAGAAGCCTAGTAAATTTCTCGTAAACTATGAACCCCTTATCAATAGCGTATCTGGCCAATCTAGCAAAAGCCAAGTAAACTTTTTCCGGGGTATCAGGCAACTGATATGGATCTAGTAAATGAGCTATTTTGCTTATAGGTACTATCCTCCATGCTCTCCCAGCATCCACAGCTTCAACAATTTTTAAGAGCGTTTTGCCGTCTTTCTCGAGAACATATATCTCACTCACTAGTCTTTTCACAGTATTACATGTCCTAATGTTCTTCATCACAACCATAAAATCAAGTGCCGCGAATAGAAGGGGTTTAGGTATGGATATTGGCCTGGACGTTAAAGCCAGTATAGCCGCCTTAGGATCGTCAGCATGGAACGTAGCTAGCGTCCCTTTCTTGGTTCTACCTAGCTGCGCCCAAGCATAACCTTCTTCCTGATGTATCTCTCCAAGGATTATATAACCCGGTGACTTACCTCTTAGAGTATCCTCTATTATCCTGTGTATAGGTATTACTACATCCGAACTTATTCCAGGGCGATAAGGACCTAGTTCCTCTAAGGGCCAGAGAGAGGGGAGCCTTATTTCTGGCACTTCCTGTATAAGAACTATTTTTTCGAGGGGTATCACGCCTATCAAAGACCATAGAAGTGTGGTTTTACCGCTGCCAACAGGTCCTATTATAAGCCCTGTTCGTTTGTTTAGAACTAGTGTGGCCAAATAGGCGAAAACCCATTCATTCATGGTACCGTTAGCTATGAGGTGCGCGGCTGAATAGGGGTTTTGCGGAAACTTTCTTATAGTAGCATAGTATTTTACACTTACTTCGTTAAGCTCGCCTATAGTGACGTCCAGCCGCATTCCTTCAAGTGGCATTCTTTTAAGAGAATCCCCTATAGTGATAGACCATCCGGCTTTCCTTATTAGTCTCTGAACAAGCGCTTTACATTCTACATCTTTTAACACTATGTTCGTTATGAGCACCCCATATTTACGATGCCTTACGCATACCCTGCCCGGCGCTGCATAGATATCTTCTATTTCAGGATCTTTAACTGGCACATCTATGGCTCCAAATCCCTTTACTTCACGTTTATAGTAATATTTTATTTTTTCATTTTTTATATCAGGCTCAACCAAAGTAATTTTTGTATCTAATATCATTTTATATAATTCCTTTTCCTCCTCTTTATTAAGAAAGGGTTCATCAATTAAATAGTAACGCGCTTCGGCCGTCGAGACTATTCTTACTTTTATTTTATCGATGCTATATTCTTCGAGAAGCTTAAATTTTTTGAAAGATAAACTAGATGCTGTATGAAAATTATACAGGAACTCTGTAATATTTTTATCTTTTGAAAAATATTTTTTAGCTCTAAAAAATATTGTTTTCAAATTAATCACCTAAAACAATTACAGTAAATATGTTTTCACCGGCATCTGACCTTAAAACACCACTAAGTCTATAAATCCCAGCTATACTCTTCGAAATATCTCCGAGCGCCACGTTCAGGCTGGCTACGTCGCCAGGCTCGATTGCTTCACTAAGCGTCTTTATCACACTCCAGGTTTTGCCATTCGTAATAACCACTTCTTTTAAATGACAGGGACTAGTACCAGCGTTTCTAACAGTCATTTTTAAGTACCATTGTTTTTCACTTGAAATATATACTATTATCGGTTGACCCTCAATCATCAGCAAAGGCCTCTGAACCCAGGCCTCTGAGGTATTTATTATGAAGAGCGCAGCTATTACTGCAGATATCAGTGCAGCTAAGAAGACAAGAATTGTGGTTAGCCCTGTTATCCCTCTCATGATCTAGTCACCTCTTTGTTTTCATGATTATTTTTAAAGTAGAAAAAATCTGTTTTAATTAAAAAGAATCCCTACACTAGATTTCTCTTAGGGCATCGAAAAATCTGGTAGCTACTTTTATTTAAAAATGGTTAATTATTTTGAAAAATATTAGATGTAATATATTTTAAAAATTATTCGAGAACTATGCGACGGCGGCTCTACGCATTAACGCTAATCATAGCCTTAATCTACGTAAACAATGTTTGTGCTGCCAACTATATCATGGACGTAATAGTCTCGATACCTTACAACCCAGTTTCGACAAAGGTTTCTTCAAATGATAGGGCTGTAACGTTAACCTACTCGTCTTACAAGGAAACGGCTGGCAAACAGCGTTTAAACCCTTTCAGTCCTATTAATGTTGTATTGCAGGCTGGGGGAACAGGCTATTTTAAGTATAAAGTAGAGGGAGGCGGCGGAATACATGTTAAAGTGATTTTTGGAGTACAAATAGAGCTTATTGTAGAGTATGTGGCTGAAGACGGTTATCTTGGCCGAAAAAAGCTTGTTCTAAACTATCAGGAAGAGATGTGGGATGGATGGATTGGATCTAAATCCGGAGAGATGGCAGTCAGAATAAGTCCTTCGTCTCGGAGCGGTTCAATGATAAGCTTTACGACCTCCGAGAACATAGTATCGGTTTCATGGAGCGGAAGCATAAAGGCCTACCTTAAAATCAAGTTAGTTTCATGGGGTAGCCATAAAGTTAATGGTGGGGTCTGGAGCTCAGGAGGCGCTAGAGTCTTCATAACGTATACCCCAGGCGAACACAAGAAAAAACATAGGTCTATTCTTTACGTGGCTAGTTGGCCTGTTCCAGTCAATGTATCATGTTCAGGGTTTTTCAACGGTGTTAAAACAACCAACTTTACTATTGAGCGTAAAGCCGCTAACTCCAGGTTTAATGAGGTTTTAGAGGCTCCTCTACAGGTAAGTTTTAGGGGAAAGCCATTCCTTTTTGAGCATTGGGTTGTAAGTGGGAAAAAGGTTTTCGACCGTAAACTAAGTATTAGAGTT
>CAYSTQ010000253.1:0-3112 GCA_964433855.1 uncultured Thermoproteales archaeon | reverse complement strand
ACGTACAACTTTAGCGTAGAAGCCTGCGTACATGTCCAACATCTTCTCCACTAGCCCCGGGTTGCGGTAGATGGATGCTAGGAAGAACGGCATATCCATGCAGTGCCTTATCTCCCAGCACGCGTTTATCGCCGTGAACACCCCTAGCCCACTGCCCTCCACCGCCTTAACGGCTCTCTCAACCTCCTCGTAAAGGGCAGGGTCGTCCGGATCGGGGATGGTGAGCCTAAGCCTTTCCAGATCCTCCCTGCACCTGACCCTTCCTCCGACGACATACTCTCTTCCAGAGGAGCTGGCCTGTCTCTCGACGCCTGGAACCCAGTAGAGACTGGTTTTAACCACGTCAAACCCGATTTTCACGGAGAACTCCATCTCGTCATGTATGGTGAGAGGTGGCCGGCCGATTACGGCCTCCTTTATGGAGTCAGCCACGCTTAACTCGAAGAAAGGCACTCTGTCAGGCTCCTCAAGGTTAAAGGCTGTCAGAATCCTTTCCACATCAGGCCTGCCACGTTTCATACAGCAACACCGATCTAGGAACACTGGAATCAGTGATTAGCCCCTAATATAAGTTCATACATGCGTCGTTGAGGACCGCCGCCGTCTTTAACCCACCCGTGGAGATCCTTCTCAGGCAGCCTCCTTTGATCGACGGTTTCCACACTATAGGCTAGGCTAAGCCATGTCTACCACGAAGCGTATCATCAAGTTCTCCACAGGTCTTCTTAACCGGCTATCTCATCCTGTCTATAAGCAACTTGCCCTCCACGCCGACGTTCTCAGGCGGGTTCTCCTTGATCAGCACAACTATGTGCTTGATGCCGTAGATCTCCTCGGCCGCCTCGGTTAGCCTCCTTACAAGCTCCCTCTTCCTCTCCAGGTCCAGCCTAGGACCCTCAACTATTATGGTTGGCATACCGGCTCCCCGTTCTAATATTTGTCAGCCTACAAAATATTTTTTGGGGCAGAAATCCTCAGGCCAGCGGCAAGAATATTTACATGCCGGCCTATTTAGAGGCTATGGCGCGGCTAGGCGAGCTAACCTGGGAGGAGGCTGGCGAGCTCATCAAGACGGCCGACTTCGTTATTCTACCAACAGGCAGCCTGGAGCAACACGGTCTCCACCTGCCGCTGCTGACGGACTCTATAAGGGCGGAGGCGCTCACAGGGGAGGTCGCCAGGAGGGCCGAGGAGAAAGGACTGAAGATCCTTGTTCTACCCGTGCTGCCCTACGGGGTCTCTGAGCACCACATAAACTTCCCCGGCACAGTGTCCATAGACCCCCTCACCTATGCTTCATTCATAGAGGAAATAGGTAGAAGCCTGGCGCTGCACGGGGCTAAGAGGCTGATCATCATGAACTTCCACGGGGGCAACCTTCCCGCCCTCCAGATAGCGGCCGCCAGAATGAGAACCAGGCATGGGCTTAAAACCTACGTCATGCACTGGACCAGCTACGCCAGGGAGGCGATAATGAGGATTCTGAAGCCCTCCAGTAACTGGGGGCATGCGTGCGAGCATGAGACCAGCATGATAATGCTCTTCAGGCCAGAACTGGTTAGAAAAGATAGGATTAGGGCTCCGAGGATCAGGGAGAGGCCGCCCGCACAAGCCTTCCAGTATTTCGACGAGCTGACCGACACCGGCGGACTAGGCGACCCCGCTAAGGCATCCTCTGAGAAGGCCAGGATGATAGTTGAGGAGGCTACAGAGAGAATAGTTGAGGCTCTGGAGGATATAAAGAAGAAAGACCTCTAGCTTAAGCCCCGGGTTGTCAACCGTTAAATCCGTGAACACCCTTATTTTCCCGGAGAAGCTGTGTCGCAAAGGTGATGGCCTGTTTGAGCTGGCTCTCTAAAGCCTACAGGAAAATACATTTTGACTATCATACTCCCCCATCCGTGGAGGCCGTCGGAAGCCGCTTTAAAGCGGAGGAGTTCGTGGAGAAGCTGTCCAGGGCCGGGTGTCAGGCCTTCAACTTCTTCGCCAAGGACGTGTTCGGGAACTGCTACTGGGACACCAGGGTGGGCCGTAAACACCCCTACCTGCTGGACCGGGATCTTCTAGGCGAGGTCGTGGAGGCGGCCTCGAGGAAAGGCCTTAAAGTCATAGCCTACTACAATGTAACGGATCTGCTGAACGCTAGAGACCATCCCGACTGGAGGCATAGGGGTAGCCCGGTTCTCAGGGGCTCCGAGGGCTACTACGTGTGCTTTAACAGTCCCTGGCTAGACAAGGTGTTCCTTCCCGAGCTAAGGGAGATAGCCAGGTACGATGTGGCCGGCGTCTTCTTCGACTTCCTCTATGTACGCCAGCCCTGCTTCTGCAGCTGGTGCAGGGAGCGCTACCGGGCGGAGCGCGGGGCCGAAATCCCCCAGGCTCCCTCGGAGACAGGCTGGATGGATTACCTGGAGTGGTTAAGGGATGTTGAAAGAAGAGTTGTCGAGCAGGCGTGCAGCACGCTGCGCTCAGTGAACCCAGGGCTGCTCGTAGGCATCAACTGGGCCTATACCCCCCGGCACCCGGCTGCTCCGCCCGAGCATGTAAGCTTCCTCACGCTGGACATATACGAGGGGGACTGCCCCGTGCTCCAGGCCAGCTACCATGCCAAATACTTCGACCAGTTCGGGAAACCGTTCGACGTCATGACCACCAGGTTCCTAAACTGGTGGGGAGACTGGGGGTTCAAGTCTCTGGACCAGGTCCTGGCTGAATGCGCCACTATCGCCGCCAACGGAGGCCTCTGCATAATAGGCGACCACCTCTACGTCGACGGATCCCTGGAGGAGGCCTCCATACAGCTATTCTCCAAGGCATTCAGCTTCATTAAGACCCGCGAGAAGCTACTCCCGTCAGAGAGCGTGCCAAACATAGCGGTTCTCTGGTCACTCCACAACGCCGGGAAGCAGCCAGCCGTGCTGGTCGACGACAAGCCGCTGAGAGGCGCCCACAAGATGCTTCTCGAGCTAGGGGAGCACTTCGACCTCGTATGTGAGAAACGGCTGGAGGAAAGGCTCGGCGAGTACAGGCTAGTGGTGCTGCCCAGCCAGCGATGGCTCCCCGGGAGGCTCGTCGACAAGCTCAGGAGCTACGTCCGGGAGGGCGGAAGTAT
>CAYSTQ010000252.1:0-3134 GCA_964433855.1 uncultured Thermoproteales archaeon | reverse complement strand
GCATACGAGATTGGTCAGTGACTGGAGTTCAGACGTGTGCTCTTCCGATCTACCGGTATTTAGCCATAGATATGTGACGTATCTGTTCTTTATTCGTTAAATATGGGAAGTATGTAGTTATTTTTAGAAGTTTATACCTTCTTCTAGTTAGTCAACGAAACATTTATTTGCAATCGCTCATATAGTTCTCTAAATAAAATATTTTAATACGGGATGTGCATGCGCGAACAAAGTCTAAGACGGGTTCAGATAACTGGTGGTTCCACCCTAATAGTGTCGTTACCGAAAAAATGGGTTAGAACAATAGGCTTAAAACCGGGAGACTACGTGGTGATGCAGCCGCAGCCTGACGGCTCTCTCAGGATAATGCCTGCTAAAAACCTGGAGGAGAAGCTGTTCAGGACTGAGATGGTCATTAGGAAGGATATGAGCGTCGAGGCGGCCGTCCGCGAGTTCATCTCGAGATATCTGGCTGGATACGATATAGTGAGCATAACCTTCGACCCTGAGGCCAGAGACAAGAGAGCGGCGATAAAAGACATACTCAGGAAGATGATAGGGGTCGAGATAATAGAGGAGCACAGCAATATGATCGTGGTTCAGTGTCTAGCTAACCCATCAGAGCTCCCGGTTCGGACAGCGCTCCGCCGTATGGCGAACCTGGCAACGTTCATGTTCTCCGACTTTCTCAGAGCCCTTGAGTCGAGAAACTTCAACCAGCTCTACGAGATGCGTGAGCGTGACGATAACGTTGACAGGTTCTACATATTCATACTTAGGCAACTGAAGATGATAGCCATAGGGCTCATACCGCCAGGCGACGTAGGCCTTAAAGATCTAAGGGAGGGGCTAGGCTACAGAATGGTGATTAAAAACATTGAGAGAATAGCTGACCACATCACGGAAGCCTCGGAGTGTCTCGCCGAGGTAGGCTCGTTAGTGAACGAGAAGACAATTAAGCTATTTTCAGAGATCGGTTGGGCTACTTATGATATGCTCACTAAATCGATAAACTCGTTGTTCACACTAGACGTCAAAGAGGCCCACGAGGTAACTGAGAGGCTAGGCGAGATAAAGGATCTGGAGAACCAGCTGATAAGCGAGATATTCGTTAAAAGCAGGGATGGCAAGACAGCGGCGCTCCTGAGGCTCGTCGTAGAGAACATCAGGAGAATAGCCGACTACAGCTGCGACATATCAGAGATAACGATAAACCTAGCTGTTGAAAACCCTCTTCTCTCCCGTGTAAAGCCTCATGGGGAAGGTGAATAGCCTACACCTAAATATGTAAAGCCTCTTTTAACGGCTTCCACAGGGTTTAAAACCCTTCTTCCGTCGACAATAACCTTTGTTCTCATCTCCTTAGCTAAAACATCTAGGTCTAGCCGCCTGAATTCATCATGGTCAGTAACTATCACTACGGCGTCGGCGTCCCTAAAGTCTTTAGATTCGACAACCCCGAAAATCCTGTAGTCTTCAGGCTTCGAGACGGGGTCATAGGCATATACGCGTGCTCCAAGGGCTTTAAGCCGGTCTATTATTGGCTTAGCCGGAGAATTCCTGTACTCTCTAACCCCAGGCCTATACGTCAGTCCAAGAACAAGTATTTTAGCCCCCTTAACTGGTCTGCCAGCTATGTTTAAAGCCTTAATAGTCATACAGACTATCCTGCCCGGCATGGCCTCGTTTATTTTCCTCGCGGTCCATACGAGCCTCATCTCAAGCCCCTGTTTAGCAGCCGTCGATATTAGAAAATACGGGTATACCGGTATACAGTGGCCTCCCACTCCGGCACCAGGTCTATGTATGTGGCAGTAAGGCTGCGTGTTGGCAGCTGATATAATCTCCATAACGTCTAGGCCATTAGCCTCGGCGTAAGCCGCCAGCTCGTTGGCCAAGGCTATGTTCACATCTCTATATACACCCTCAAAGACCTTCACTGCCTCTGCAGCACGTATCGAAGACACCGTTACTACCCCTCTCCTGTTTATCGCCTCATAGAGGCCGGCAACCGCCTCAAGAGTAGCTGGATCCGAGGCTCCCACTATCTTAGGGTATTTCACGGTCATATCGGCTATCGCTGAACCCGTCATCACTCTTTCAGGCGCGTGAGCAACGCCGAAGTCAACCCCCGTTTTAAGCCCGGACAGCGCCTCCAGTACTGAGGCTTGCTTCTCGGTAGCACCGGGAGGCATAGTGCTTTCAACTATCACCACGTCGTCTCTCTTAAGTCCCTTAGCTATGCTTTTAAAGGCGTCCCTTAACGGCACATCGTTTAAAACCCCTAGCTCGTTGACGAGCGTGGGCACGCATACTATCATCACATCAGAGCTAGCGGCAGCCTCAATACCGTTTACAGTGGCCGACAGCCTACCTAGCTCCACGGTCTTGGAGAGCAGTTCGCCTAGCCCAGGCTCCTCGGGAATAGGGTTCTCGCCGGAGTTAACCTTTTCGACAACATCCTGGTTTACGTCAACTCCTATTACCCGCGCCCCTCTTGAGGCGAAGACGGCCGCGACGGGCAACCCTATCTTCCCGAGGCCGTAGACAGATATGGTGACGTCCCCTCCCGCGACAGCCTCTCTAACCTCCGCTCGGGTTTTTCCACGGATCTTCAAGCAGCGTCCCTCTTTAAACCGCTATTCAAGGTATGGGTCAGCCAAGTTATTATCTTTACTAGGCACATACGATGAGATATTCAGGTCGTGAGCCAGAGGATGCATGAAGAAAAATAAGGATATGTTCTTTTATTTTGCTTTAGAAATCTTCAGAAGAACCTTTATGGTGGTATCCCTGTTCTCCTCAATGTACTTAAACGCTGAAGCTACATCGTCAAGTGGGAATATCTTTGATATGTAAGGCTCCAGCTCCACCTTCCCAAGCCTTATAAGCTCTATCGCGTCTAGGAAGTCCTTATAGGTGTAGACAGCTGTCCCGACGACTTCAAGTTCCCAGTCCTGTATAAAGCCGACATTTACAGGCACGGGCTCTCCGAAAACGCCGACAACCACTATCCTAGCGCCTTTCCTAGCCATGCTTATGGCCTGGTTTATAGTCACCTTGTTAGACCCTACGCACTCAAATATCACGTCAGCGCCGTCGGGATGCAGTAACTTCCTTACGGCCTTAGCCGG
>CAYSTQ010000251.1:0-3140 GCA_964433855.1 uncultured Thermoproteales archaeon | reverse complement strand
TTCAAAGCTCTTCAACAGAAAGGGTATTGAGATCTAAGGTTGCCGCTATCTAGCTCTCTGTCCTGGAAATGGGCGGTTATAGGATAGTTTTTTGGGCTCTCAGCTTCTCTCGATGTTTTTCCAGGCTTTTTCTAGGGCTTCCTCGGGTCTAACTATCCAGATTAGCTCATCGGTGTCCTCTCTCAGGTAGATAACTGGGATGTGGAGCCTGAGGGATAATGTGAAGAGCGCTAGTGCGGCTGGCCTAGGACCGCTTGTCACATCGCATATTAAAGGGCTTTCCATAGCCAGCTCCTTTACAGTTGGCTTCATGGCTTTATACGCTAGCTTGGGATCGTATGCCTCCGCCTCCCGTAGCAACACTATTTTCACGCTTCCGCCAACCGCCTCGCCCCACGATGTAAGGGCGGAAACGGTGGTGGCGACTATGGTGGATGCTACTTCAACGCCTTCGCGACTAAGCTTCTCTGCTGCTGCCGTGTACTCCGGTTTTTCGTGGCCATTTTTCAGTCCGAGTAGGGAGAAGTAGGCGGCTCGGCGTTCCCAGCCGTTTGAACAGAATATGTAGGGCGTGTACTGGGCTAGGCGTAGCCGTCCTCTTCCTACGCGTAACAACAGTTTTTTCCTAGCTAGTTTGGAGATCTGGTATTCCAGGGAGGAGGGAGGAATGCTGATCCGGTTTAAGAGTTGTGAAAAGCTGCATTCACCACCTAGTCTGGCGACCTCTTTAAGCACCAGCAGTTCTCTGCGCATGGCGTTTAAATACTTGTATTTGTACTTTAAAACGTTATTTGTATAACCTGTAAACCTGTCCCAGGGTCAGCCTGGTCTCGCGGATTTAACCGGCTTCACCGATGCTGAGCCATGTCTGAAATTAGTATGAGTGTTCGTGTTTTTATTTTAGGAGGTAAGACTTGACATTTTTCTGTTTTAGCTCTATGTTTCTGAACTATTTCCGGATTGTCTCGTCTTTACTGGTATTTTTTCCGTATAATTTTATATAATATTTCAGATTATAGTGTAAAGGTGGGTTCAATATGAGGCGGATAGCCGTTTCCCAGGTTTTCAGGTTCCCGGCTAAATGTATTTTAGCTAGAAGTGGAGAGGTCCTTAAACTTATATATTGGGAAATCTAAAATATATGGTGGTGAATTATCTTGCCTGGTAATATTGATGAAAAGAAGCTTCTAGATAAAGCTGCTCAACTAGCATTCCTCGCCAAAAAAGGCCGGGTAAATACGGCTCAGGTGAACAAGTTGCTCGAAGTGCTGAACTCTGTCGGCGATGATAAGACGAGCCTTCTTTACCTGGCGGCCTTTGCTATGCGGCAGGCGGGAAAAGGCCAGCTTTCTAGAGATTTTGCCAGAAAATTAAAAGAGGAACTGTTAATTCTGTATAGAAGCGCTGAGAATAGCAGGAACGCTGCTAGAACTCTTTTAGGGTCCATGAAATGGCTTTTCGAAAGTATAGAAAAAGAACGTATTAATTTTAGCGCTAAGGTAGAAACATTTGAGGACTTCATGGGTTTACTCAGATAGGAGGCGATACGGGTTGTGGAACTGCGATCTCCAGGATTTCGAGGATTTTCATCTTATTAGGGCGATCATAGATGTCACAGGGGTTCTTATCAATGAGACCCCGCTTAGAATAGGACGTGGGAGAGGGGAATGGCTGGGGGAACTCGTTGATAACCCTATTGTGAGACTGCTTCCAGATAAAACACCGTTTATTCCTGGCTCTTCTTTAAAAGGCGTGCTTAGAAGCTGGGCTGAACGCATAGCTAGAGGAAGGGGGCTGCCTTGCCTGGAGCCCTGGGAGATAAAGGACGGTGAAGAAATACCGTTTACGCCTATAGAGGCCATATTTGGTTCTCAGAGAATAGCCTCGCATGTAACGGTATTTGATTCGCTTCCTCTTGATAAAAGTATTAGAACCGAGGTAAGAACGGGAGTATCTATCGATAGGGTTTTTGGCACCGCTTTTCCCGGGCTTCTCTATACCGTGGAGTATGTGCCGCCACACTATAAATGGAGTTTTAGAATGCGGATATATAACATAGATATCGTAGATGGCGAAAAAGACAGTAGAGGTGTTGTTGCAGGCATAATCCAGGAGTTGATCGGGCTTTTAAAAGAGGGGGTTCAGATCGGTGGTCGTAAAAGTGTAGGTGCTGGATTAATAAAGTTAGTTGATGCGAAAGCTGAGAAAAGGGCTTTTACGTCAGGTAGTTTGGAGAAAGTTAAGGAGGTAAAAATATGAATGGCAGGATTTTCTGGATTGATCACAGACTGCTTCTCAGACGCTTCACAATAAAGGGAACTATGACGGCGTTAAGCCCGTTGAGAGTGGGGGCAGGTAGAGAAACGACGCTGGGGTCACCGGTTGATCTCCCGCTGATACGGATAGGTGGTACACCCGTTGTTCCCGGGACTTCTTTGAAAGGCGTTTTCAGAAGCTGGGCGGAGAAGCTTGCTAAAAGCAAGGGGCTATACGTATGTAATGGTTTAAGCCAGAGCACCTGTATGGATCTGGAAAAGGTAGGAGACGTGAATCTGTTAAGTTGGCTTGATCGGAAAAGAAGGGAGTTAAGAGGATCCCAGGATGTTAATGGGATACTCAGCGTGGTTTTTGAGAAAACGTGTCTAAACTGTAAGTTGTTTGGTGCACCTAGTATTCTGGGGAGTCTCGTGTTTTATGATGCGGTTCCGGAAAGAGGGTTTTATTTGACGAACGTGCGTACTGGAATTGCCATCGATAGAAGAACTGGCGCAGCTGCTAAAAGGGCGCTTTTCCAGGTAGAGTACTTCGAGCCTGGCTCTAGGTTTAAATTTAGATTGGATGGTGTCAATACGCCGAATTATGGCATAGGGTTGCTTTCAAACATATTGAATGAATTTAATAGTGGTAGAGCCAGAATTGGCGGCTTTACGAGCAGGGGGTTTGGCGAGGTTAAGATAGATGTAGATGGCTTCACTATACAGGTTTATGGGAGGCCTGAGAACCGTATTTCAGGACTTGACGAATATGACATTGAAATAGCTATTGAGCCTGGTACTTATAAAGGTGAAGAAGCCGTCAAAGCATTGAAAAAGTTTGAGAAGGCTTGGGGTGAGGCGGAGATTGGCTACCCAGCTAAGGAT
>CAYSTQ010000250.1:0-3144 GCA_964433855.1 uncultured Thermoproteales archaeon | reverse complement strand
GGCGGGGGAACTAGTGCTGAAGCCGTTCAGGGAGAAGCTCAGGACAAGGTTTGCCGGCTTCGAGCTAATGAAGCCGCTCTTCCCCCCGGTCATAGGCGCCCTTCTAGCCTCTTATAAACGGGCAGGCATACCTGTCGCCCCCCTCATACCATCCCTAATGGCCCAGTGCAGAGCTCTGGGCTTAAAAACGGGCTAGCCCCTGGAATCTAAGGCTTTTATACATCGTTCCCCTCCTCAAAAAACATGATAAACGTTTACTGGGAGGGAGACGTAGCGGTTATAGGCGGCGGTGTGTCAGGTGTGGCCGCAGCTATCGCAGCAGCTAGGAACGGGGCTGAGACGCTTCTTGTCGAAAGATACGGCTTCCTAGGCGGCACCGCTACTACGGGGCCTGTAAGGTTTTTCGTAAACTTCAAGCTTGGTGAAACCCTGCTAGCCAGAGGGATATTCGAGGAGATTCTTGAACGGCTTAAAGGACTCGACGGCTACGACGAGAGGACGAGGACGTTCGACCCCGAGATGATGAAGATAGTGCTCGAGGAGATGGCGCTGGAGGCCGGGGTAAAGCTTCTCTACCACACGTGCTTCCTGGACGCTGTCAAGCATGGAAACGCTTTAAGGGGCGTGTTACTGCACAACAAGTCTGGGCTCCAGATAGCCCTCGCCAAAATAGTCGTCGATGCAACAGGGGATGGTGACGTAGCCGTCTCCGCAGGCGCCCCCTTTAAGAAGGGGAGAAGGGAGGACGGGCTGGTGCAGCCTGGAAGCCTAGTCTTCGACATGGCTAACGTCAGGGAGGAGCATCTACCCTCCAGAAAGGAGTTCAACAGGGCCTTTGAGGAGGCTAAGAAGAAAGGAATACTGAGCATTCCAAGGGAGAACGTCCTCTGGTTTAAAACCGGGCAGAAGGGGGTTGTTTTCTTCAACACTACGAGGGTTCTGGGGCTGGATGGGACGGATGCGGAGAGTCTAACTAGGGCTGAGATCGAGGGCAGGAGGCAGATGCTCAGCTTCCTTAGATGGGTTAAACAGGTGTTCCCAGGAGCCTTCCAAGACGCATATATAGCCAGGTCAGGGCCGCATATAGGTGTAAGGGAGACCCGGAGGATAATTGGCGAATATGTTTTAACCGGGGAGGACATACTCTTGGCCAGGAAGTTCCCCGACGCCGTCTGCAGGGCTAACTACCCAATAGATATACATAACCCGCTAGGTGAGGGGACCGTGATTAAGGGGCCGCCTAAAGGCGACTACTACGAGATACCTTATAGGTGCCTGGTTCCCTTAAAAGTTGAAAACTTACTGGTTACGGGGAGGTGTATCTCGGCTACGCATGAAGCCATCTCAGCGACGAGGGTCATGCCCACCTGCGTATGCCTAGGCCAGGCGGCTGGCACAGCCGCGGCCCTATCCGTGAAAGAGGGTGTTACGCCTAGAAGGCTGGAACCGGGTGTTCTGAGGGATACGCTTAGAAAACAGGGTGTTTACGTATAGCTTCCCTGTTTACGTTTAAGGGTTAAAAAACTCTTTGAATAGTTTATTAATTCTCCCATATCCGTTCTGAACTATGTAATTTGTTCGGAAGAGCATGGATAAGTATTCAGCGTTAGAAATATGTGAGATAAATGAAATATAAATATTGGGTGATATTGGTTTGGATACCGTGAGAATTCCTATCTTAACTATTATTTTACTAAAAATAGTAATATTATTAACAAATTTGCGTCTAGCCTTACCAAGTTTGAAGCGTCCGATGAACTAACGGAAACAGGGTGGAGGTGCCGAATGATATTCAAACTGCGGAGAAATATCCTGTTTTTATGTGTGGTAGCTTTCATTTCCATACTAGTACTTTGCATCTACTATGATCTATACGCTAAGGAACACATACGACTCACCGACCTTAACGGAAACCCATTTATATCCAGGAGAATTAGTTATGAAGCCTTGCTGGAAAATCTAGGTGAAGAATCAGAAATCAGAGAGGCCGCTGTTAAAAACCTTGGATTCGCCGATATTGTTGTCGAGAACATATCCCTAGGCCCTTCATCGGACATAGTTAAAGTATATGTTCTCGGTCTCCCACTAACTATAAGGCCTGGTGAGGCTAAGCCCCTTGTTTTTAGATACGTCTTTCTAGGGTATGGCGAGCACGTGTTTAACTACGTGGAGATCCTCTATAGTTATAGAGGTCTGAGCTTCAAGTATAGGGCCAACGTAAGCATACATGTTGAGATTCGCCCGCCGCTGGTTTTCGGATCGCTTCCAGGCGATGGCCCTCTGCAGATAAAGCTGGGTTTCCAGGGGCCCAGCCTGCGGCCAATATATCCATGTCTAAGGCAGTTCACGGTTCTCGTAAACAGTTCCTTCAGGCTAAACCTAACCCTTGTGAACACCGGCCAGCTTAACGCGACAATAGTCAAGATAGAGAGCCTGGAGTTTCCGGGCGTACGGTATTTAGGCAGCATGTATACTTCCACGGTGTATCCCTACAGTGACAACTATTATACCGGCTTTATCCAAGCATATTTTAAGATCACAAAACCGGGAAAATACATCTTAAAGATACCTAGGGTGATCTACAAGTACGGAAACACGTACTATGAAGCCCGTGTAAACGACACCATATCCGTAAACGCTATTCCGGGAAAAGGATAAGGATGCGGTGCTCGCTACGTGGATTAGTACCCGTTAGACCCGGTGCTCTCTGCCAAACTACTGTGGATTGAAAGTATAAATATTAGTCTATACTGTATGAATAATGGTTATACTCATGAGGGTTAAGCGTAGGATAGGGCCTAAGGGCCAGGTGGTGATTCCGAAAAAGTTTAGGGAAGCGCTGGGTTTGAGAAGCGGTGTTGAAGTCGTAGTAGAGCTTAGAGAGAGGAGGAGGTTGTAATCAGGAAAGCTGAACTTAAGTATACAGGTAGTTTTGTCAACTATTATGTTATGACTAGGAGCCGGAAGCTTTCCAGGCCCATGAATCTAGAGAAAGTGTTTGAAGAAGAGCTTGGGGGCCGTCATGGTATACCTAGACGCTAACGTGTTAATATACCCATTGGTTTACAATGCATCGCTGCCCCAGGCAGTTACTGCCACCAAGGTACTGAGATGTGAAGAGAGCGGGGGGGATCAATGCTGTTA
>CAYSTQ010000249.1:0-3187 GCA_964433855.1 uncultured Thermoproteales archaeon | reverse complement strand
ACGTATTCAGCATATGCGCCGTGCCTGTTAAGCCCTATGCCCTGCCAGTTAACACAATAGTTAAACCTGCCTCTTCTACAGTAGTAGCAGGAGTCACAATGTATGTTTGGATCAACAGCTACCCTGTCCCCTTCTGAGAAGTCTTTAACCCCTCCCCCTACCTCTACAACCTCTCCCGAGAATTCATGGCCTGGAACCCTGGGTAACGGCACTGGGAATTCCCCCTCGTAAATATGGAGATCTGTACCACATACGCCGCAAGCTTTTACTCTTATTAGAAGCTCCCCAGGGGCAGGAACCGGTTTAGGTAGTTCGATAAGCCCGGCGTCTCGGGGCTTGTTTATGATGAAGGCTCGCATGCTAACCCCCTACTAAATCTGGCATGTTTAGGAAATAAATATTGGTGTCTGCATTGTTTGCGGGAGGTGGTTCGATGAAAAGCCGGGATGTCGTGTTAACAGCGGTTTTCGCCGCCTTCGGCAGCATAATGGAGATTTTACCGTTTGACCTGCCTTTCCCGCTCTTTCCCAGGCTTACACTGGATCCGACCGGTATACCGCTTGCGTTGGCAGCCTATCTTTACGGAGGGCGAATAGCGGCTGCGTCTACTCTTATAACGGCACTAGTCATATCTATGCCTAGGTTTGGTAAGCCGCCTAATCCCACAGGGGCTTTCTTTAAAGGCCTTGCCGAGCTCGCCACCATCGTTGGAATAACAGCTTCTAGAGGTCTCTGGAGAGGCTGGAAATCCATGGCGTTCACTTCGGCCTTAGTAAGTGTTGTCATCAGGTGTGCTGTGATGGCGGCGGCGAACTATGTTTTCCTCCCTATTCTTGTCGGGATACCTCCACACATCGCTTTATCCCTGCTGTGGGTTATAACGCTGTTTAATGTGATGCAAGGGCTGATAAACGTGGCTGGAGCCTTGCTTATATATAGAGTTATGAGGAAGGCGGGTTATGACCTGTCCAGCTAAACGCCTTTTTTAAACAAGCATTAGATAAGACTGATTTCTTTTCCTTTTCTGGATTTTTACCTTGAAATAGTGTTGTCAAGCGTCAATACAGAAACCACGAAATTCCTTATTTTAAGTTGGTTAGCTAGGTTTGTAATCTGGTTTTAACCGGATTCTAAGAAGTCGATTACTAGCTTTCCCTCGTTATGTCTGGGTGTACGTATGTTCATCAACCAGCATATTGTCGGTGTTACATCTACTAGCCAGATAGGCCTGTCTCTTCTATAGCCTCTCCGTACACCGGGGCCAGACATTAGGACGAACGCGCTGTTCGTGAATAACCCTAGTTTAGCGTTTGGTAAATAGTCGTGGTGGAGAGCCGTCCAAGAACCCATTTTCTCGAGCGGCCGTATCTCTCCTCCTTCAACCACTTCACGAGATATTTTGCTAAAGTCAAAGCAAACGTTCGTGTAGTCTGGCTCAAGGAAATACACGACGTCCCCTACGTATTCTCCCCACTGGCCTAGGATTTCTGCTTCCTCCTTCCTTAGGGCTAAGGCTACTGGGCGTCTCCCATTCTCAGGATCCCTTATGGAGTATAGAGCGTCTATCGTTTCTTCCTGGACTTCGCGGTACTCGCCCTGATCTACTATGCCGTGAGGATCGCGTCCTTTAAGGTTTACCCATATATAGGGGGTTGTGTGGCCGAATGGGTACGCGCGGGTTTTAGACCAGTCGACCACGTATAGAGAAGCGTCGGGATCCCATTTATAAGCTAAAAGCCCGTTGCGTATTAAGGCTCCACCTAACCATACGAACTTCCACGCCGGTACAGCGCCGTGGTCCGAAACTAAAACTATGAGCGTCTCACCATCCGAGCATTCCTTCACTATACGGCCTATAAGCATATCTGTAAGCCTGTAGCATTCCCTGTAGAAGCCCCATATCTCCTTTGCGGCGCTCTCTTCATAGCCTGGATGGGCTTCATAAAGTAGGCCTAAGTATTTATGGTTTAAGAAGTCGTGCAGATGGAAGTGCATTATGAAAACATCCCATGCGTACTTATCCTTGAGGTAGGTGGCTGTGTCAGCAAACCATTTAGCTGATTGCTCGGCATGCTCCAGCCAAGTTGGCGAATAATATTTCTCGCCGAACCAGTCCAGAAGTTGTGAGACGTGTCCTTCATATCCTTCAATGTAAGGCCCAACCTTTTCAACTAATTCCTTTGCCACATGACTAGGGCTACTCCAGCCTTCGGTTAAGAAGATGTCGGTCATGTATAGTTTGAAGACTTTAGCATCGGGGGAGAGGCTGACTAGCTTAAACCTGAAAATAACCTTTTGAACAGTGTTGCCTGCTTCAACCTTTTCAACTATCCAGTTACTCCATTCTTCCGTTTTCAGCGTTGCAACGGCTTCTTCTTGAAGGTTTTTACCCCTGGATATAATCAGGGTGTCATAGCCCTTCCCCTGCGTATCTAGTATCAATAAATAGTATGTTGGAATTTTAATACTTTCATCTCCACGCTTAATCTGCCAGCCGGGCGCCTTCACCGCTAGTTCCGTCCCTCTCAGAGGCTGTATTTTCGCCTCGAGAGGTGGCGAGAAAGAATGCGGTTTAGGGCTCCATCCCCTTGCCTCTGTAAACCTTAACGGGACTAAGCCGCCTTTTCTAAGGCGGCGTGGGTGCTCTTGTCTATCCGTTTTCACAAACAGTACCGGCCATTTTACTCTCCAGGGCGATGCTCCAGGCGCTGGACCGCCTATGACTATTCCCTTCTTTATAGTTGGAGGCCACGCCACGGGATAGTTGACTATAAGGCATTTCTTGCCTTTTTCCTCTAGTACGTTCCAGAGGAATTCTGCTTTACAGGCCCTGGAGTTTAGGGTAGGGTAGCCCTTGTCTAGATCGGCTCCGGGGGTATGCGCGAAAAAGCTTGTCATGCAATGTGTGCCCGTCCAGGCGCCTGTCACTATAGTAGCCCAGTTCGTCGGGGTGTCGCAGGGCGGCGAGGGATAGGCTAATGAGAAGGCTCCTTCTCTGAGCAACCTAGCTGTGTTAGGCATTACGCCGTTTTCAGCAAATCTTAGGAGAAGATATGGCTGTATTCCATCTAACCCGATAAGTATCAGCTTCTCAGCATGCTTCATAAATCATTTCCTCCGGGATTAAGCTGGACCAGCCTGTTTCTTTTACTAAAAACTTGGATTTTAAGGCACGAGAACAACTTTT
>CAYSTQ010000248.1:0-3188 GCA_964433855.1 uncultured Thermoproteales archaeon | reverse complement strand
AGAGGAGGGACATGCTTTAGTTGCTTTGAACCCTGAATTTGGCCATGTGTTGATGGCGTATGAGGATTTTCCGTACGCGTTAGCTTCGGTTATGAGGGAGGGTAGGCTGGCCCATATTCATTTGAATAGTAATCCTGTAGGTAACTATGATCAGGATTTGAACGTTGGGGTGCTTTCATGGCAGCAACTTTACGCTGGGCTTTTTGTCCTTAAAATGTATGGTTACCGGGAATACTTCGGGATAGATATTAACCCTGAGAGGATGCCGGTTAAGAAGGCGTTGATTCTCTCGATGAATGCTATAAAGGTTGCCTGTCAGGTGCTCAACCGTTTGGACTATGAGAAGCTGGTTGAAGCCATATATGCCCCAGCTCAAAATAGAGGGTTAGTCGAATATCTAGTTCAGCAAGCCTTTGCGCATAACCCGGATGAGTTAATCCCCATGTAGGGGTGAGGCCGTTGATAGAGTTTGAACTAGTGGGGACTATAGAAAGATATCCCTGTGATTTAGTTATAGAGTATGCTAAACAGGCGGAGAATGCTGGATTTGATGCGGTCGGGGTGCCTGACCACTTCCATCCTTGGTCACATAAGTATGGTCAGGGCGGCTTCTGTTGGGTGGTAGTCTCGGTTCTGGCCGAGAAGCTTAAAAGGTTGCAGGTTGGTAGCTGTGTGACAACGCCGCTTTTAAGGTATCATCCCGCAGTTATAGCGCAGGCGTGGGCGACGCTGGGCTACTTGTATCCAGGGAGGATCTATCTCGGGGTAGGTACAGGTGAGGCCATGAACGAAGTTCCGCTAGGATATGAATTCCCGCCTCCACGAACACGTATTGAGATGTTGGACGAGGCTCTCTATATAATAAAGACGTTATGGTGTGGAAACAGGGTGACGTATAAAGGTAAATATTGGACGCTTAACAAGGCGACTCTGTACACGAAGCCGCGGGCTAAAATACCGTTGTACGTGGCAGGTACTGGCGTGAAAACGGCGCGTGTAGCAGGGAAGTATGCAGACGCCTTTATAACGGTGCCTCACATAAAGGTTGATCTACAGAAACTGAAGGCGGCTATCAGGCAGGCGGCCAGAAGGGCTGGAAGGAACCCTGAGAAGATAAGATATGTGCTACATCTATTTGTCTCGTACAACGAGGACTATGAGAAAGCAGTGAAGTCTATAAGGCCGTGGGCGGCCACCGTGATTCCCGCCCTTTATCGATATGGTGTCTATGACCCAGTAGAGCTGGATGAAAACGCTGAGGTTGTGGGCGATGATGTTCTGGCCAAGAAGTGCTTAGTGGCGACAACCCCTGAGGATATAGTAAAATACTTAGAGCGGTACATCGGCAAAGGTTTTACTAGGTTCCAGTTCAATAACACCAGTCCTGAGCCTAGAGATTTCATGAACATAATGGGTAGTGAGGTAATTCCGTATATTCGCGAAACATACAGCTAACCATTTTTACGGCGTTCATGCATCCTTCTTAGACCTTTCTCGTATTCTCCTGAGTTGATGTCGTTAGCTATCCTCCTAAGCAGTTCATATATGTCCTTAAAGTATTCTAGGTCGCCCTCTACTAATTTACGCGTTCTCAACTCGAATGCTCTATATTTCAACCGCATGCCCGCCTCATATATAACTGCGGATAAAACGCCGTGCCTGATAGCGGTGAAGCTTGGATAGAAGCTGGATCCTATGCTGATTAGACCGTTGGAAACTTCCTCAAGGACGTCCGGATCCAGAGAATTCAGATATTTTTCGAACCTGGATAATAAGGGAGATAACTCTGTGAGGAGTTCCTGGAGAAGAGCACCCACGTTATTATCCATGAGATAAAAATATGGGTTAAATACTTATTAAATCTTTTTCAGGATTGTTATCCGGCAGGATCTTCCGTATTCCAGTTCAAGGCTACGGTTAAGACTTTGTTCTTTTCCTCTATTAAAAGTCTGTATGCGTTAACCGCTTCTTTATAGCTCATTTTTGCTGAGATTAATGGGGCTACTTTTAGCAGTTTTCTATTTATAAGTTTTAAAGATAGCCTCCACTCGTCCTTCACGGTCCAAAAATATTTAAAGCTCTCATGCCTCGGCCTAACCGAAGTATGTGCACCGATTATGATTATTCCCTTTCTGTGAACGTCTCTATAGAAGTTTATCCCGTTAGTTATACCTCTGGTACTACCTAGCAGTATTACGCGTCCTAAACGGTTAGCCGCCTTAATAGCATCCACTATAACGTTTGGGTGTCCCGTTGCTTCGATAACTATGTCAGCGCCTCCATTGGTAAGCCCGCGGATAGTTTCTATTGGATCGGCCTGTCTAGGATCTATGACATGGTCTACGCCTACCTTTAATGCGGTACGTCGACGGTTTTCGTACAGATCGACTCCTATAACCTCGATAGCTCCGCTAAGCTTGGCCAGTTGAGCTGCCAGTAAACCTACAACGCCTAAACCGAAAACAGCAACGCTTTCTCCAAGCTCGACCTGTGCTTTACGAACCCCCTGCATGGCGATAGCGGCTAGGTTGAAAAAAGCGGCTTCCTCAAAACTAGTTCCTTTCGGGATCCTTAAAACACGGTCTTTATTGGTCAACACGAGACTTGCGTGGTGGCAAGCTGCAACAACTCGGTCACCTATTTCGAATTCCGTGTTTTCTCCGGTGGCTTCAACCACGCCAGCAAAAGAGTAGCCTGGGTATTGAGGATATGTTCCTGAGGTGTTTGGTAATCCTAGCAGAAAGGCTGTTTCTGTTCCGGGGCTGATAACCGTAGTTATGGCTTTAAGTAGGACTTCGTCTTTGCCGGGAGGATCTAGATAGAATTCCTCTAGTTCGACAACGCCCCTTCTTCTGAATACTACACGTTTTCCTTTAAAGCGAGTGTTCATGATAGACTTAATCTGTATTGGCTGTTAAATATTATTCCAAGAATTTGGGAAGGTATCAAACGTTTCCTAGAGGCCATCTTTATAACTAAACCTTCTAAAATAGGTATTATGGAGTTTCCAGAGGAGATCTTTGAAAAAGTCTCTGAAGATGAAGAGGGGTTTTTGGCATTATCGGCCGTTGCTATAACATTTTTAAATAAAGGGCCGTTTAAAGCTGAAGACTTTGAGAAAACCTATGAGGAATTGGCTGCGGTTTTAGAGATAAACTCTCATCTAAATACGGATAATATTTTAGACG
>CAYSTQ010000247.1:0-3202 GCA_964433855.1 uncultured Thermoproteales archaeon | reverse complement strand
TACAGCCCCGTTGGCGGTCAGCGGCTCTGTACACATTGGGTTGACAGAGATCTTTGTTAAAAAGGGCGCCAGGGTGGTCTCCACCATGATAGAATACTGGCCGCATGAAACCCATTCAAGGCCTATAAAAGGGGTTATTGTTGAAGAAGGCGGAGAATACGTTGAAAACCTGGTAATACTACGTCCCGGCTCCTCCCTACAGGCGTATCCAACGGTCGTGTTAAGAGGACGGAGGGCTTCAACCGTCATGCGCGCTATAGGCGTGGCCACCGGTAGATCAGATGTAGACCTAGGTGAGGCAGCTTACCTCCTAGGGGAGGAGTCTAGTGCAAGGCTGATAAACAGGATGGTGGCTAGAGATGAGGCCAGGGTTAAGCAGCGGAGCAAGGCCTGGGGGAGAGCCCGCGGCAGCAGGGCATATGTGGAGTGCAGCGGCATTATACTCGGTGAAAAGGCCTCTTTAGCTACCTACCCATCTCTTGTCGCCGATCACAGTGATGCGGAGCTCTACCATGAGTCGGCTGTTGGCAGAGTAGCCGAGGATCAACTCGTCTATCTCATGAGTAGGGGTTTCACGGAGGAAGAAGCCATAGCTCTCATAGTTAACGGTTTCCTAGATCCAGGCATACTTGATCTACCTGAGCCGGTTAAGAAACAGGTTTCAGAGGCTTTAGCTCGCATGATCTAACCGGGTATTTAACCGAAAGGCTATTAAATATGCATATATATTTTGAGATTATGCCATCAGCTGAAACCAGGCTTATAGATCTACAGAAGACTTTTGGAGAGTATGCTGGAAGAGTTCAGAAGGTCCTTGAAGAACACGGTTCTCTCACAGCAAGAGACATAGCGAGACTAACCGGCCTCCGGATAACCGACGTCTTTGGCGGAATAGGATGGCTCGCCAGGGACGGCAAGGTCTCAGCCGTAGAGTATAAACGGAGAATCCTTTACAGGCTAAACCTCTAGGCTGAAGGAGGCAGTGAAATGAAGCTTAGAGCGGTCTGCGTAGCTCTGCCTATACATCCCAGCGAATGCCCGCGTGAATACCTATCAATCCTCAGATCCGTGCGTCGGGCTGGGGAGTCTTCACCTCTACCGGTCTGGAGCTACCGTATAGCCCTGAAGCCTCTGAGACTGCTAGACATCGATAATCCGGAGTCTCTTCCAGGCGAAGCATACCGGCTGGTTCAGGCGTCTGAATTTAGCTATATTGCCCTTCCCCTCACTGGGACGGTTAAGGAGCTTAAAGCCGGAGAGAACATCTTGTTTGAACTAGCTTTTAACCTAGCCAGATACAGGGATGTCTTCATCAGTATAAACCCGGAAAACCTATCCGTTAACGAAATCCCTGTACTGGCAAGAATCTATCTAGATCTTTTGAGGGAGCTTTCGCGGCAAGACCTATTTGAAACCCAGTGTCAGATCTCACTTGTTGTAAACGGCCCTATTGAAACCCCGTACTTCCCATCTGCCGCCTGTTTACGGAGTCAGCCTTACTTGACCGTCTGTATGCTTTACCCGGGCCGTATCCAGGAATACGTCGAGAAAGGGCTTGGCGTTGAGGAGTCTATACTTAAGGCTTGTAGAGAGGCAGAGGAGGCGGCACGTAGGATCTGTAAGAATGCCAGCATAGTCTTCGCTGGTGTAGATACCTCGATATCTCCCTGGATGAGCGACAGCGTCGTCAGACTCATGAGAAAGCTATACGGTGATCCGCCGCTAACCCTCTATAACGTGCTAAGCCTAAATAAATCCCTTTTAAACGTCTCGGGGAAGGTTAGGTCACTGGGTTTCAACGAGGTAATGCTTCCATTAGCTGAAGACGATCTTCTAAAGGAGATGGCTGGAAAAGCCCTATTGAGGGTCAGAGATCTAATATATCTCTCGCTTGCCTGCGTCGCTGGCGTCGACATGGTGCCTCTTCCGAAAGCTGATGAAACCGCTTTAAGGAGGACTATGGAGGATATCTTGGCGGCGGCTTTAATAAAGAAAAGATGTATGGGGGCTAGGCTGATCTATTCGGCTCAGGATCCGGAAACAATCCTGGAGCTAGGTCGTTTCATGGATGTCCCCGTTCCTCCATTATGAAAAATGGATTGCTCCAGGCCCGTCCTCCTTTCTCGTCGACTATCTCCACTCTAACGTATCGTTCTTTTCCTCGTAGCCTATAGGAGGCCTCTACAACGTAGCCGTCCTCAACCCTGTACTCGCACCTATGGGCAGTGTATTCGCCGTTAACCCGATGGACACAGCCGCCTCTCGACCTGTCGCAGACAAACCTGACCGCTATCGACGGACTGCATTCGATCCTTAACCCCCAGTCTAGAAGCTCTACGTTTCTGATCTCCGGGCCGGAACTAGAGTAAAAGAACCCTTTTTCCAGGGATTTAAGCAGTTCTTCTGCGTCGAGTCTAGGGGCCTTAACGTTTATCCAGCCGCCGCAGTAGTCTATGAATCGGAAATGTGAGTCGTCGGCAGCAAGCCCCCAGCATTTCTTCCCGACCATTAACATGTAGTCCCAGTGGACAGATGAAAGCCCCTTTCCTATCTCCCTTTCACAGTTAGTATTGTACACTTCTATACCGATATATCGTTCTAAGGCGAGCATTCTTTCAACCGTTAGGCTAGACCAATAGGGATGGGCTATAACGGCTAAACCGCCCTGGTCAACCACGCCGTCTATGAGTCGCTGAACACCGTGCTCGCATAGGCTACCGGCCTCCTCCGAGATACCTATGCCCACTATGTGTATTCCCTCGCATGAGTACTCGGCACCTGGTATGACCAATAGGCCCTCAACCATGTGTGGTTTAGACACGGTGATTCTTCCATGGTCAGTCACTACGAAGAAGTCATAGTTGTGCCTCCTGTAGAGCTGTGCAGCCTCCTCCAAGGTGAGTCCGCCGTCAGACTGGCTAGTGTGCAGATGTGTATTCCCTTTGAACCATTTACCCTCGGCCTCAAACGGGTTTTCGCACTTCCACATAATGACCGCCTCCGCCTTTAACCCTCGGTAGCTACATGCTTAAAACATTATCGAGCATTGTCGAGACCTGTAGCTGTTCGAGCATCTGAAGAATAAGGAGACAGATGGAAACCAGCCTTCTCTCGAGCGTAGTCTAACTATAAAAACTTATATAGTTAGAGTATGTACATATATTTAGGTGGGCAGCTTGTCATCTTACGCCGTATTTATACA
>CAYSTQ010000246.1:0-3221 GCA_964433855.1 uncultured Thermoproteales archaeon | reverse complement strand
GCATTGATGTCTTACTCAGAGCCCTTGAAGGAACACTGGTTGCGGAGGAGGCAGTGAAGGAAATCCTAACCGAGAAAATAGACATAGAAAAACTTTTCCACCTCTTAGCTCAGTTAAGAACAGGGAAGCTGAAGCTAACCAGAGTGAAAAGCTCACTACAGACATTATCGCCTATGGCTAAACCGATAGTGGCAGCCTACTCCTATTTAGACTATACACTTCCACCAGTCCCCATACCAGCGATACTTAACGCTGTTAAGAAGAGGCTTTACGAAGAGGAAGTTAAACTGGTTTGTCTACACAGACTAGACTGGTCGGCCACATTTAAAGTCAAGAACTTGCCGGAAAAACTAAGATGTCCAAGATGCGGCTCTGTTTTCATAGCTGTTCTCCCACGTTTCAACCAGGATGAATATCTCAGAATACTCAAGAAGAAACTTAGAGGGGATAGATTGACGGTGGATGAACGCAAACTTCTTCAAAAAATACAGTTAACAGCAAAGCTCGCAATAAGCTATGGCCGACGAGCAGCGTTAACGCTTGCTGGGCGGGGAATAGGGCCGGTTACGGCGGCTAGGATTCTAAGTAAAACGCGTAGTGAGGAAGAACTGATTAAAAGCATCTTTGAAGCAGAAAGAAACTATTTTAGGACAAGGCAGTTTTGGGACTAGGGTGTCTCTGCAATGGAGGCCGACATAATAATATACAATGGCCTAGTGCGTACGCCTCTCGGGGTAATGGAGGCTTTGGCGGTCACTAACGGTCGTATAACGGCGGTTGGCTCTAACGAAAAAATACTTCGTTATGCCTCCGCTGACACTATACTAATCAACGCTGGCAGAAGAAGTGTATTACCCGGGTTCACCGACTCTCATATACATATAACATCTCTAGGATTTTCGCTTGAAAGAATCGACTTGTCCGGTACTCGAAGCATTGAGGAGATAAAACAGCTAGTCAGCGCAAAGGCCTCAAAAACTAAACCAGGTGAATGGATCATAGGTCGCGGATGGGATCAGGAGAGGCTAGCCGAGAAGAGAATGCCTAAAGCTGGGGATTTAGACGAGGCGGCACCCAAGCACCCGGTTCTGTTAATAAGGGTCTGTGGCCACATAGCTGTGGCCAATACGAAGGCAATGGAATTTCTAAAATCATACAAGCCAAACGGGCTCTTTGCCGAAGAGGAACTAGCCAAAGTCATGGAAGCGATGCCTAAGCCAAGCCTAGAAGACAGAAAACAGGCTGTTAAAAAGGCAATTAAGCTTCTAGTAAAAAACGGGATAACGAGCATTCACGCCATGTCGTGTAGTAAGGAAGATGTCAAAGCCTTAACAGATATGGAAAACCTGCCGGTAAGAATGCACATCTATATGAATCCAAAAGACTATGTGGAGATCGACACGGAAAAAATAAAGGAGAAAAGCGACGGCCGGATCCGTATAGCTGGAGTCAAGCTATTTCTCGACGGCTCTCTAGGCGCCAGGACGGCAGCCTTACATCGGCCTTACCAGGATGCTCCAGGAGAAAACGGAGTTCTGTTAATGGATCATGAAAAAGCAAGTAAAATTATGCGTGAATTCGAGAAAGAGGGGGCACAGATAGCTGTGCATGCCATAGGCGACAGGGCAGTTAATACGGCGTTAAAAGCTTTTAAAAAATTAAGGTGCCCAACAAAGCATAGGATCGAGCATGCTTCGCTCCTTTCTGAAAAACTGTTAAGCCTGTTATTGGAAGTAAAACCTATAGTTTCGGTTCAACCGCAATTTATAATCTCAGATTTTTGGGCATTTTCAAGGCTTGGAGAAGATAGGATAAGGTGGCTATACCCGTTTAAAACCCTGTTAAATAAAGGCCTACTGGTTGTTTCAGGCTCGGACAGTCCCGTTGAAGAACCAAATCCGCTGCTAGGGATATATGCAGCAGTCACTAGAGGTATGTATGAGAACGTGAAAACGTATGAGTACACGCGTGGTGAGGCCCTATCTGTTGACGAGGCCTTATTGACATATACTGTCTTCCCCTTAAAGGCTGTCGGCTTAAAGAGCGGAGGTGTGATAAATCCCGGTGGAGAAGCTGACATAGTGATTCTATCGGAGAATTTTAATACAGCACCAGTTTCTGAAATTAAAAAGATCCGTGTTGCTGCGACAATTGCGAAGGGGAGATTAGTTTATTACTCTCCAAGTATAGTAAAGGTTAAGATACGTGGGTGAATAGCGTGAATGGGTATAAGCAGTGGATTATGACCATAGTGACCATGACAGCGTTCGCCTTCTTTTCCGTATATCTGCCGCCGGAGATGCAGAGCTGGATGTTTCTAGCTTACATGCTAGTGTTCTTTGGAATATACATGGCGATGGCTGGCTTAGGTACTAAGAAAATATTGCAAGACATAGAATACGTCAGTAAAGGCAAGTTGCTGTATGAAGCAGATAAAAAGGAGGTTTTTAAGGTAAAAGCTAAAGATAGCAGGCTTACGGAAGAGTTAAAAGAGCAGACCAAGCAGAGCATGGCACAATTCCTGCCGATGATGATTTACTTGAGCATATTTATATTTATAATATATGTACCATCAATACGTGAAACTCTTATAACACTACCCTACGAAAGGCTAAAACCTGTAATAGGAGATGATAAACTATCTAGGTTTGCAGCATACTTACTATTCTACTTTATCCTCATGGCCATACAGCTAGTACCCTTAAGGCTTCTCTCGGGACGTGGAACTTTCAGAGGAAGCCAGCTCCTAATGCCGTCTAAATACAGAGTCACTGACAGAGGTATAATAATGGATGACCGCATGGCAATAAGGTTTCCCTTATTGTTGAAAGCCATTAGGGTGAATCGTTCTAGGAGGTTCGTGGAAATAAAACTTAGAAATCTGCCCGGTACTCCAACAGCACAGACTGGGGAAGTGAGGCTTCGCCTCTACACAAATAAGGTGGAAGACCTAGCTGAGATCCTGAAAAGTAGAGCGTCATTGGAAGACTCTTTAACCGAATAAGGCAGCTAGGCCCTCTACTGCCTCCTCCTCTTTCTTTTCCTCTTCCTCTTCCTTCTTTTCTTCCTCTTCCTCCTTTGCCTCAGCCGGGGCCTCCGCCGGCGCCGCAGCAGTTGGTGCTGCAGCCGGTATGGCGGCGCTCTTTATAGCCTCGTCTATATCAACCTCGCTTAGAGCGGCTACAAGAGCCTTTATTCTTACTTCGTCAACGTTTATTCCT
>CAYSTQ010000245.1:0-3248 GCA_964433855.1 uncultured Thermoproteales archaeon | reverse complement strand
CCGGGAAACATCAGGTTCACCCACTCCCCCAGCGGGGGCGGCTATAATCCCGAGGCGGCCGACATTAACCCGGCCTGGGACTTCCAATTCATAATTCCCGGCTACAGGGTGGACGAGAGATACGGCTTCTCCGCCAGGATAGTTTACAAGAGGTTCGCCGGCAGGGAGGACGTGCTTACCGAATATCGCAAGTGGCGAGACCAGCGGCGTGAATAGAAGCCCTCCGTCTCCGCTTAACGCTATATACGTTAAACCCCTTTTAGAAACCGGTGAAGCCCATGCCTGGTAGAAGCGTTAGAATGGAGGAGCTTATCCCGGGCCAGCTGGAGGAGGTGCTCAAGGAGGCCCCGGTGGTCTACGTGCCCTGGGGCGCCATGGAGTGGCACGGGGAGCACCTACCCCTGGGCCAGGACGCCCTTAAAGTCGAGCGGATATGTGAGCTCGCAGCCGAGAAGATGGGGGGCGTGGTCCACCCGGCTATATACGTGGGCCACCACACCATGCAGAACTACGGGATGCCGTATACCCTGGAGTACAGCCGGGAACTGGTCAAGCAACTCGCCCTAGAGCTCTTCCGCGAGCTGGAGAAGACAGGCTTCAAGGTGATAGTGGTGCTCTGCGGCCACTATGGGGGTAAACACCTGGAGGCGATAAGGGAGGCCGTCGAGGAGTATAGGGCCAGCGGCGGCAAGGCGAAGGTCTTCGCGGAGCCCGAATACGTGTTCACGCGTGACATAGGGTACCGCGGCGACCACGCGGCCAAATGGGAGACATCCATTTTCTGGCACCTCTACCCCCACCTGGTGCATATGGAGGCTCTTCCGAAGGACTTATCCGTGAAGCTTAAAGGGGTTGGAGGAGAGGACCCGAGGATACATGCCTCAAGGGAGCTCGGCGGGAAAACGGTCAACCTGATCGTGGAGAGGCTGACGGCAAAGGTCAGGGAGATGCTAGGGGAATGAGGTCACCACCTCAAGGACGTGGTTCAATAACGGCCCATTTAAACAGCCGCCGTCAGGGCCAAGACTGGTGAAGGGTGTAGCTCGTGAAGACAGTGGAGAAGGAGTACGACGTGGTAGTGGTCGGCGGCGGGCTCCCAGGAGTGTGCGCCGCCATCTCAGCCGCCAGGCACGGATGCAGGACAGCACTGGTCGAGGCCAAGCCAGTGCTAGGCGGGAACTCCTCAAGCCTGGTAAGGGTCAACCCGACCGGCGCCGCCACCTTTAATCCATGGGCCAGGGAGACCGGCGTGGTCGAGGAGATGCTCGCGGAGAGGCAGCATCGGAGCCACATGCCGCTGCGCAACGGCCTGATAACCTCGCACTGGGACCTCGTCCTCTATGAATGGGTCAAGGCCGAGCCCCTCCTAGACCTATATCTCAACACGTTGCTCCACCGGGTTGAGACGGCGGGCGGCGAGATAAAGACGGTTGAGTGCCTGCAGGCGGGCACCGAGAAAAGATATAGGCTGCACGGCAGGGTCTTCATAGACTGCACGGGCGACGGAACCCTGGGCTTCCTAGCCGGCGCAGAGTACCGCAGGGGCAGGGAGTCCAGGCACGAGTTCGGCGAAAACCCGGTTATAGCCCCCGAGAAGGCCGATAATAAGACCCAGGGCAGCTCCCTGCTCTTCAAGGCGGTAGACCTAGGCCGACCTGTCCCCTTCATCCCTCCCTCCTGGGCGGCCGACTACCCCCGGGAGGAGGACCTGTATAAAAGGGGGCACGGCCCCATAAGGCTCCCCTACAACGTGAAGGTCTACGCTGGCTACTGGTGGATCGAGGTTGGCGTACCCTACGACACGATAAGCGACAACGAGGAGATACGCGACGAGCTTCTCCGCCACGTCCTGGCCGTGTGGGATCACATCAAGAACCACGGCGACCACGGCGCCGAGAACTTCATCCTCGAATGGGTCGGGATGATACCTGGGAAGCGAGAGAGCAGGCGTCTCGTCGGCGACTACCTGATGACCGAGCATGACGTGAGGACTGACAGGGGGTTCCCGGACAGGGTGGCGTACGGCGGCTGGTTCATAGACGTGCACACGATGGGCGGTATACTGGCCAAGGGGAGGCCGCCCGAACACCTGCTGGGCAACCCCGACCTCTCAGACCTCCTGGTCGTGGAGCCCTACAGCATACCCTTCAGAGCCCTGTACTCGAGAAACGTGTCGAATCTGCTGATGGCTGGCAGGGACGTCTCCGCGACGCATGTGGCTCTCGGCAGCATAAGGGTCATGCTAACCGGCGCAGCCATGGGGCAGGCCGTGGGCACCGCCGCAGCCATGTGTGTCAGATACGGGCTAACACCCCGGCAGCTCTGCAGGGAGAGAATATGGGAGCTCCAGCAGACACTGCTCAGGGACGACTGCCACATAATAGGCCTGTCCAACGAGGACCCGGCCGACCTAGCCAGAGGCTGCACTGTCGAGGCATCCTCCCAGGCAAGCCTGAGCCTGCCGCCCCTAGACGGCGAAGACCCCTTGAACGTGGACAGATGCCAGGTGTTCCCGGTCACCGAGAACCGCATCGACGCACTGAGCCTATGGATACGCTCAGAACATAGCGAGGACGTCAAGCTAACAGTGGAGCTCCTACCCATAGAGTCGATATGGTCGCTGAACAAGCCCTCCCCAGGCGAGCCCGTCAGGGCGGCGGCGACCATACCGGCTGGCCACGACGGCTGGGTATGCTTCAGCTTCTCCGCAGACGTGGAGCCCCACAGGCTCTACAGGGTCAACATACCGGCCGCCGAGGGCCTCCATCTACGCAGGTCTAGGCCCCTGCCAGGGGTCTTCAGCGGATGGAAGAAGCCGCGATGGCGCCGCTACCGTTCCAGCAAGCAGGTCTACGCCATGAGGATCAGCCCAGCCTCCAACCCCTTCGGCCCCGAGAACGTGGTTTCAGGGGTTGCAAGACCCGAGAAGTGGACCAACATATGGATCTCCGACCCAGAGGCAGGGATGCCCCAGCACCTAACCCTGGACTTCGGCGCTGAGAAATGGTTCGACACGGTCATGCTCACCTTCGACACCAACCTGAACGTAGACTACACGATGCTTCCACCCCTGTACGTCCACCCCGAGTGCGTCAGGGACTACGAGCTTCAAGTCATGCTGGACGGAGGCTGGGAGACAATAGTCGAGGTGAAGGGCAACTACCAGAGGAGGCGGATACACAGGTTCAGAAGGGTTAAAAGCAGGGCTCTAAGGCTCGTGGTCCATGCAACCAACGGGGATCCGAGCG
>CAYSTQ010000244.1:0-3251 GCA_964433855.1 uncultured Thermoproteales archaeon | reverse complement strand
AAAGAGACCTATTTGTTGCGCAAGCAATATCGGCAATAGATGAAACTGATAAGATGGTCAACCTATATGCCTCTAGAATTAGGGAGTGGTACAGCCTACATTTTCCCGAACTTGATGAATTGGTTAAAGAGCATCGTGACTACGTGAAAATAGTTTTTAACATAGGGTTACGGCAAAACATGTCCGTTGATAAACTTGTAGAACTAGGGCTTAGTAAGGAGCTGGCTGAAGACATCGTTAAATCGGCGAAAGAAAGTATGGGAGCGGATTTAACAGAATTTGATTTAGAGATTATAAAAAGTTTTGCTGAAAATCTACTTAATTTATATGCGCTTAGAAACAAGCTTGAGGTATACGTGGATGAAGCTATGAAAGAGGTTGCGCCTAACATAAGAGGACTTGTTGGGCCATTATTAGGCGCTAGGCTTATAGCTTTAGCTGGTGGTTTACAGAAACTGGCAACCCTACCTGCAAGCACAATTCAGGTTTTAGGCGCTGAAAAAGCATTATTCAGAGCTCTTAAAACTGGTGGTCGACCGCCTAAACACGGAGTTATCTTCCAGTATCCTGCTATATTCAGGGCTCCACGATGGCAACGGGGAAAAATAGCTAGAGCACTAGCCGCTAAGCTCGCAATAGCTGCGCGAATAGATGCTTTCACTGGTGAGTACCGTGCTGATGAATTGAAGGATGAGCTTGATAAAAGAATAGATGAAATAAAGAAGCTTTACTCTAAACCTCCTCAAAGGGTTCAGGTACCACGTAAGGGGAAAAAGGGTAGAAGAAGGGGTAGGAGGCGGAGAAGATGAGTATTCGGGTAACCTCGGTTTATCCTCATGAAAAGTTTAAGGGGATTTACTGGGCTGAGTATGAGGACGGTAGTAAAAGGCTTGCTACAAAGAACCTTGATAAAGGAAAAAGAGTTTATGGAGAACCGTTAGTATCTTTTGAAGGAGTAGAGTATAGGATTTGGAATCCGTATAGAAGTAAGTTAGCGGCTGCTATTCTCAACGGCCTAGAGAACCTCCCACTATTCCCAGGAAGTAGGGTCTTATATCTGGGTTCGGCTGCAGGCACTACTGCTAGTCATGTTTCAGATATAATTGAGGAGGAAGGCGTGGCTTTCTGTGTGGAATTCTCCCCCCGTGTGATGAGAGAATTTATCGAGAGATGTGGTAGTAGGTCTAACTTAATACCTATACTAGCGGACGCTAGATTTCCGTCGCAATATAGATTATACGTTGGCAAAGTGGATTTGATTTATGCTGATGTAGCTCAGCCGTTTCAAAGCAAGATTGTAGTGGATAACGCTAGCGTGTTTTTAAGAAATAGGGGATGGGCTATATTAGCTATAAAAGCTATGAGTATCGATGTTACAAAAGAGCCTTCTGAGACTTATCAGCGGGAAATATCACATCTGAAACATCACGGATTTACTGTGGAAGAAACTATTCATTTAGAGCCATATGATATTGCCCATGCATTCGTGTTGGCCAGGAAAAAATAGTAAGTTTCTTTTGATATATGTTGTGTTTTAATAATTTATAAATATTAATAACTTTTGGGAAAGAGTTAAAAATATCTTTAGGCTAAGATATTTCTTTAAGGAGCATGACCCGTGAAGAACTCTTCCTAATGCTTAGAGAGACGTTAGAGTATCTAAGTAGAGATAATTGTCAGTACGTTGTTAATATTAATACTAAAAAATATATATTTAATTTAATAACCTCGAAGGGAAACCGTAGGTTTGTCGCTAGGATATCTAACAACATAGATAGCTGCAGAAAGGAGATAGCTAATGAGCTCAGAAAACTGGCCTATGCTGTACGAGGAATTCCTTTAATAGTGGGAAAACATAGTAAGAATAATCCTTTGCTTGACGGCGTTTTGTACAGGCGTTTTGACGTCTATGCGACTTCACATGGAACATTCATAGACATTCTTCTAGGCCGTGACACGTATATCTATGCTGAGCGCGGTGGTTTTTTCGTAAAAATAGAACATGAAAAACTTAGAGAAATACGTGAAAGAAAAGGATACTCTCTTGGAGAACTGGCCGAAATGGTGGGAGTTAGCCGCCGTACAATTTATGGTTATGAAAGAGGAGAAATGGATCCAACGCCGGAAGTAGCACTAAAATTAGAGGAGGCACTGGGCGAAACAATAATTAGACCTTTTGACCTGAACTATTCCTCGAGGCTTAAAAGAGGGTTTAGAGAAGAAGAACAATCACTAAGAGATCCTATTTTGAGAAAAGTCGAAAAATTGATGAAAGAAGGAGGGTTCTCCTTTACAACATTTAAAAAAGCTCCGTTTGACGCCGCAGCGCTAAAAAACACGGAAGAAGGTATTTTGATAAAAAACGTGGAGCAGGAAAAAAGTGACAAAGATCTAATGAGAGACTTAGAGGTCACATCACAGATAGCGTCAATATCCGAATCTAAAGTGATGGTGGTTTGTCGGAAAGGCATTAAGGGAGGAGAGATACGGAAAACCTTAGAAGACGACTTTATAATATTTTCTGAGGAGGAAATAAATTCTATGGATGACGTATCTCAGATTTTGTAGCCGCCACATTGCTCCATAACAGATCTAGCAGTTTTCCAACTCTTCCTAACTATGCTTGGAAATCTACCATGTTCCCTATAATAATTAACTAGGAACTTTCTTGTTTTAGGATCTCCAGGGTATCCTGAGCCGAAATCCCCATATTTTTTCTTTAATTCAGCAATTATTTTTTCACGCGTCTCCTTCGCTATTATTGACGCCGCCGATACCACTGGATAGATTTCATCTGCGTGGTTCGCGCAAATTATTTTTGGGTTTACTTTGCCTGAAATGCTTCTTTTAACTAATTCACAAAATCTTTGAGTTTTAACATCAGGTGAGTCAAGATATGCCTCATCTGGTGCAAGCTCTATAATTACATCAGCCATAACTACGGCTTCAAGATGATTCAATCCTCTAAATGTGCGTCGATTAACAGCGTCGTCTATATCCTTCGGAGATATTGTTTTAATAACTATTTTATCGGCTATCTTAACTATATCTCTTGCAAGTTTTCTTCTACTGTACGGCGTTAACTTCTTTGAGTCCTTAACCCCTATATTTGCCAGTAAGGTCTCCTTATTTTTACTAAGCAATACGCCTGCAATTATCAATGGCCCTATCACAGGGCCTCGACCAGCATCATCAGATCCAGCTATTCTGATAACGGTCATCTCTAATTTTTAACCACGTGAAGCTTATTA
>CAYSTQ010000243.1:0-3255 GCA_964433855.1 uncultured Thermoproteales archaeon | reverse complement strand
TGCGGCTTCAAACATATATCTCCTGGCTTGCCTCAACCTTCACGGTCCTAGCCCTAGCCTCCCTGCTCCTTCCGGCAGGCTACGGAGCACTTATAGACTGGCTGGCGCCAGTCCTCGGCATCTGGCTCCGGCCGACGTTAACAGCGGCCTTCCTCCTTTTCACGGCTCCCTGGGAGGGAACGGCGGCGATAGCGTGGATTTTAGGTGGCCTAGTTTGCGGACTGTTAACCCGCGGTAAATACATTAAGGCTGTAGCCGCCGGGACGGCTTGTTTTTTAACCGTTATGGCTGTAGCGGCCATAGGGTTTCTTGAGCTTTCCCAGCCGCCTGTAACTGGCTGGTATGCTGTTTTAAGCAATCTGCCGCCGGTTCCAGAAACCTTTTCAATGGATGCTGTTTTAGGCATTCCGTCCATCGGGCCTCAGATAGCTTTACTGCTTGAGTCCCTGGAGGGTGGTGTGAGCCCGAATGCAAGCGGCATGTTGCAGACCATACTTTTTAACGCTATCGCGAATATGGTTCTACATCTTGTAATAGCGGTGATTGTAAGCATCTATTCACATCGGTCTTTCCCTGGCAGGGTTGCTGTCCTCATCATAGCCATAATATGTATACCTGCTGTGGCAGCTCAGCCGTCACGTCTTCTAGTGGAAGTGGAGGTTAAGGAGAGCGGCGTAGTCAACATAGGCATCCTTATGAAGAACGTGACCGTACCTGGGCTGACTAATAGAGAGGAGTTTAGTTTTACCGAGATGTTGCTCGTCAGGAACGGCATTGTTGAACCTCTAGAATTTCTTCCTAGGCCACTGGTAGAATCATTGCCTGAGACATGTCTAGTGGTTGTCGCTCCGCCTGAGGCCACGAAAAAGACCGCTAGAGCTATTTCAGACTATAGAGCTGGTATATTTGAAAAACTTCTCTCGACAAGGCTTATCCACGTGTTTACGGTGAAATTGCCGTGGGGTTTGCTTGGTAAACCGTCATATTTAACGGTTTATAGAATCAAGACTGATAAAACTAGTGTTCTAAAATGGATATACGACTTACTACCGGGTTTCGCCAGGAGCATGGTCAGCCTACAAAGTGTTTCAAAAAGGTTTTTAGCGGCTTTAGTATACGACCCGAATCGCTACCCGGGTGGTGCCCAATTAATACTGATCGCTGAAAAGAAGGGTTTTGAGGGAACGACAGGTGAGCATTTAGCCAGCTTAAAAATGTTTGCCGGGTTTAAACCTACTGTTCTTGATGAACCAGCCGTCTTCATTTTATCGCTGCCTAGAGTCGGCGAACTTAAGCTCCTCGGTTATAATCCTCATGAAGGAGAGTATGATAAGGCTGTCAGAACCCTGCATATAAGCTTATCTCCTGGCGAGTTATATAGTGATATAAACGCTTCATTCACGTATGACTTCCCGCCCTTAGTAGAGCTGACTAGGGAGGTCAGCAAGCTTCACGTCAGCGCGGGGGATCTTATTAAAATAGTTATTAGGGCAAGAAACCTTGGTAAGGAACCCGTAAGGAATTTAGTGATCGATGATGGAGCTTGGCTTTTAAGATATCCTAAAAGTGTAAGGCTTGTATCAGGGGATTATAGGGGAGAGTGGCCCCAGCTTGAACCTGGTGAAGAGGCTGTTCTAGAATATTCCGTGTTTGTAGTGTCCGAAGGATACTACTATTTAATGCCCACTAAAGCGGTTTATGCCTGGGGTATATTGAGACTGCATTTAAGCACGGAGCCAGCTGTGGTAAAAGCCTCTTTTAACCCCCTTTTCTTCATGGCCTATACCATTGACAGTGGATGGCCTTACTCAGCCCTGTTTCTACTTATCCTGGTTGCCCCTCCCCTAGCTGAGGCGATCCTGGCTTTTTCACGCAGGCTGAAAGCTGCTAAGTATTAACCCGTTTAGTTTATAGGGAAGGCTTTCCAAACATTGAGGGAGTTACTCTCTGCCTGAAATGGAAGGAGGCTGATCTGATTGACCGGAGAATTACTAGCGATACTTGCGGCTCTATGCTTCGGCCTGGCGCAGGGAATCGCCAAATATTGTCTGTCAGGTTTAGACGCCCTGCGGTTTAACGTTCTGCGAGGCCTTGTAGCCTCGCTACTATACATACTAGCTTTGGTTGGTGTGCTCGGCTGGCAACCAGGTTATAGCCTGGAGGCTGTCCTGCTGGCGGCTGTTTCAGGGGTTATAGGTTCAGGAGTGGCGCTTCAGGCTTATTACACGGCGCTTAAAAGCGGGAAGCACTCCAAGATAATACCTTTAGCGAATACTCACCCGTTCTTCTCAGCTTTAATATCGTACGTGTTCCTGGGCGAGCCTGCTACGCTCACCGACATAGCAGGCATGCTTTTGATAACGGCAGGTATAACGTTGCTGGTTCGGGGGGAGAGGCGGTGAAGGAAGAGTTTTTAGCGCTTACAACGGCTCTTTTATGGGGTGTGACGATAACCCTTAACAGGGTTGTGACACGGTTGATTGATCCTTTCCCTGCGGCGGCCGTTAGAGTGTTGGCCTCAACAACTTTCTTCTTGCTGATTGGTTTTGGAAACGGCGTGATGGCGGATCTCAGGGGAGCGGCGAAACCAAAACATATTGCTGCAGCTGTAGTCTCAGCTGCTATAGGGCTTTTTATAGGTAATTTCTTGGCGGTCTCGGCAGCCAAATACACGGTTGCAGCTAAGGTGGGTGCGCTTACAAGCACTTCGGTTCTCATAAGTGTAGCCGTGGCCTCGATTCTAACAGGTGATAAGCCTAGGATTAACCATGTAATTGCAGCAATCCTAATAGTGGCCGGAACCATGATCCTTACGGGGCTGTCTTAGAAGAAAAGCTAAAGCTGCAAGAAACCGCAACAAATACTGGTTTTGAAAGTTTCGAGAGGTAGCGTTTTAAAATATTGAGGGCCTAACTACATCTTTTAGCTAGCCTTTTCTCTAGCTCCTCTCTATACCGGTCTATGGTTTTTCCTTCACTTATGTGGGTTATTCCAGCCTTTTCTATTGTCTCGAAGAACTCTTTTACGAGCCGTTCTAGCTCCTCTCCTTCCACGAATCCTCTTTCTATTATTACGTATTGTATCGGTAGATGGGCTATCTTGACGCGTAGCCTGACCTCCTCGTTCTCCGCGAGTTCCTCAGCCTTCCTGAACAGTTCATCAGCTTTTAAAACCAGCTCTTTTGTCAGGTATTTAGCTGTTGGAGGATTGAAAATATGTATGTGTATGTTCTCCTTCTCCACCTTCTCATGCAGC